>NZ_JAUBTB010000053.1:0-54806 GCF_036704965.1 Microcoleus sp. F10-B2
AATGGTTATTAAATGGGAGCGAAAAATCAAAAATAAAGGCAATGCTATTTTATCCGGTTTAGCTGCGTAGCAGCTTATCTGGAATTTTATCTAATTTTAGGCATAGCTGTAAGCAATCAGGAGATTTTTGGTGATTTTCCTTGAGAAGAAAAGCTTTTATTTGCTAAAATATTCATATCAAGGTTAACACAGAGGAGTATTTCCTATGGTAGGTCAGCAAGAAATAGAAGAGGAATTGTCCAACCAAGATTCTATGCTTGATGAACTAAATTTAATGCAGGAGGAAGAAGATAACGGTGATGAAGCCTATGAAACCGACAAATTAATATACGATCCTGAGAAAATTAATATTTTCACCAGAGAACCAACAATCGAGCAACTTTTAAGAAGAATTGATGAAGAAGCTCTTGATTTAGCACCCGATTTTCAGCGTCATGCAAATATCTGGAAAGATGAGGCTAAAAGTAGACTGATTGAGTCGATTCTAATTCGGATTCCATTACCAGCTTTTTATATAGATGGAACTGATGAAGATAAATGGTTGGTTGTCGATGGATTGCAACGACTATCTGCTCTTAAAGAATTTATGAGTGATAAAAAACTCAAGCTATGCGGTTTAGAATACTTAAGCAATTTGGAAGGCAAAACCTACGCTCAAATAGAGCGCCGATACCAACGGCGAATAGAAGAGACTCAGGTAACAGTCTATTTGATCGAAAAAGGTACACCTCCTGAAGTTAAATATAATATTTTTAAACGGATTAATACAGGGGGACTACCAATGTCTCCCCAAGAACTGCGTCATGCTTTGAACCCTGGGAAGGCGACAAAATTTTTAGCTCAACTTGCTACGTCTCCTGAATTTCAGCAAGTTACCAATCTCAGTAAATTACGTAAAATGCGTATGGACGATCGAGAATTTATTCTTGGCTTTTTAGCATTTACACTTACCTCTTACAAAGACTATAAAGATGACAAGAGAAACTCATTTCTAAGTCGAGCTTTGGCTAAAGTTAACAGTCTCCCTGAAGAACAATTAAAAAATATTGAAATTAATTTCAAAAAATCCATGCTGGCAGCACTTGAAATTTTTGGGAAAAAGGCTTTCCGTAAGATTTCTCAAAACCAGAAGAAACTTCATCCAATTAATAAAGCTTTATTTGAAAGTTGGTCAGTTAATCTCAGTCTACTTAGTAACGAACACATTAAACTATTGAAAGAGCGCCAGCAAAAATTAATTGAAAGATTTACTTACTATGTAGATAACGATGAAGATTTTCAGAAATCTATATCTCAGGCTGCGGATAAAATCGAGTACAGATTTACGATAGTTGAAAAAATAATTCAGGAGGTACTGGCATGATTACTTCGCTACGCTTACTCAATTTCAAGCCATTTGCCGATCAATTATTTGAGTTCAGAAAGCTAACTTTGTTTTCTGGTTTAAATAGCACGGGCAAATCTTCTGTATTGCAATCTTTACTGCTGCTGCGCCAATCTTATCAACAAGGTTTATTGCCAGAAAAAGGCTTGGCACTTAATGGTGATTTGGTGAGTATTGGTACAGCTCAAGATGCACTCTTTGAGGGTGCTCAAGAAGACTTAATTGGTTTTGATATAGTGTGGGAAAATAACCTGAATGGGGTATGGCGCTTTAAATATGACAAAGAGGTAGATGTGATGAATATCACCTTAAAAGCCGTCGATTATGATGTGTATAGTTCAACTCTTTTTAACAATAATTTTCACTACCTTAATGCTGAACGTATAGGGCCGCGCTCATTTAATGAAATGTCTGACTACCAAGTACGACAGCTCGGTCAACTTGGTACTAAAGGTGAATATACGGCACATTTTATTTCTGTTAATAAGCGTGAAGTTATTCCTAACAAAAATTTGGGTCATCCTAAAGTAAAATTAAAAGCAGAAAGAGATGAAACTTTGGTCAAGTCAATGGATTTGATCGATCAAGTGGAGGCATGGATGGGAGAAGTGAGCCCAGGTACGCGCCTCAAAATTGACGCTAAGCCCGATGTCGATTTGATGAGTTTTCAATACTCCTATGGAGATAGTAATCCTTATCGGGCAACTAATGTGGGATTTGGAATTAGCTACACTTTGCCGATCGTTGTGGCGGTACTTGCCTCAACACCAGGTACAATAATTATAATTGAAAATCCTGAAGCGCATCTCCATCCAAAAGGACAAGTTAAAATGGGTCAATTGTTAGCTTTGGCAGCGAGCGGTGGGGTTCAAGTTGTGATAGAAACTCACAGCGATCATGTTTTAAATGGGATTCGCCTTGCGGTTCACGGGGGCAAAATTGACCCGAAGGATGTTCAGTTGCATTACTTCCAGCGTCAAAATAAAGAAGGACAAGCTGTGACTGAGGTAATATCGCCAAAAATCGATCGCAACGGACGAATTGATCGATGGCCGTATGGTTTTTTTGATGAGTGGGATAATAGCTTGGAGATTTTGTTGGAACCGGCGGTGGAAGGAGAATAAGCGATGGATTTGGAGATGGTGTTTAATGAACTGTCGGCGCGAACTCTGGCTCCTGATATTTCTACGGCACGACAATGGATGGCAGAATTGATTAGGACGATGGTTGCAGCTAAAGGCTGTGGATTGAAGGCAATGCGTACTAAAGAAAATTTTTTGGCTATCATACTGGCAGAAAACTATCCTCTTTCTCGTTGGCTTAACGATCGTGAAGTTAATAAAGACGAGCGGACTTTTCTGAGAACGCTTGCAACTAAGACTCCTTTATCCGTTGATATTCCAGATATAGAGATTAAAATAAAAGTTGAAGACCCTGGTTGTGAGTTGAGTTTACAGGGTCTTCAATCCGAAAGCTTTAAAGTTGCTTACTACCTTGAAACATTAGTCATTAGTCTGCATTCAGAATTGCTGTGGAATGCTAGTCGTATCAACTTAGATTTGATACAAATTGATGAGAATGGAGAGCTAATAGAAGAAAGTGTAGAGGTTCTTCATGCTAGTCAGAAAAACCACGTTCTCGAACACGCTGATTGGATTAAGAAACGTCAGCAAACAGCGGTGGTTGACGGTTGGGAGCTTTGGAAACGTCGAGCTGAGTTATTTTCCAGCCTGGAATTTTGCGATCGCGTCAGCCAACAGATAGAAAGCCTTGTCGATCCGAAAATGTTACGACAAGTTGTCAGAAAGTTATTTGAGCTTGATGAATTATCTAAAAGCTGGACAGACGGAGCGCTAAATTTGGATAATCTTCCTAGTAAGGTATCTCCAGAGAGTGAGTCAAGACTTAAGCAGCTTAGAGAGCAACTAAATATTCAGTGTCTTGACGGGAAAAAGCGTATTTTCAGTTTGCACATCCGCATGACACCGGGAGCTTGGCGACTCCATTTCTGCACAGAATTAGGCCCCGGAAAGATAATCATTGGGTATATTGGCCCCAAAATAGAATGATTGACAGCGAATTGTGCTAGCAAATCCCCATAAACAGACATCTCACCAAAATTAACTTACTCGGAATTTCATCTGCGTTAATTTGCATTCATCGGCGGTTAAAAATCCCAATTATGCTAAATTTATTAATAACCATAAAAACCTTTATTAATCATAATGCAAAAACTACAAACAAGAGATATCAACCTCCGGTATCTAATCGATAACTTCGGCTTGCAGCGAGTTCGCAACAGCGAATTTTTCCGAGAATGGCAAGAAAACTTACCTGAAGTAACAGACTCAGAAAAACAATTGCTCGATCGCGTCCAAGACATATACTTCAACCTGGTAGACACCCCGCCTGTATTGGAAAATGCAGTCAAGCTAACAATCATCAGCCCCATTTTGTTTATTGCCGGTCTGTACGAGTCTCCTTTTCAAGTCAAAGCCGAAAAGTCGATCGCAATTCAAGAGGAAGACGAAGGCAGAATCATCGAAGGCAGAATAGATATCCTAATTATGAAAGCCAACTTGTGGGTGACAGTAATTGAATCCAAACAATTTTCGTTTTCAACTGACGAAGCACTTGCCCAACTCCTGACATATATGCTGGCAGATCCCAACCCAGAAACTCCTACTTTTGGCATGATTGCCACAGGTGCTAACTTCAATTTTGTCAAGTTATACCAGTTTGCCAAATAAGTGCTACAATGCTAGAAAAATAAGGGATATTTTATGAAGGTCAACTATCAAGAAAGAATTGATGCCACAGTCAAGGAGTTGAAAATAATTTTGTCACAACAACGAACTGTAATTAATCGACAAAAAATCCAAGCACTTTATTGCTTGAAAGCTGGCTATAGTCTAAGTCTGACAGATGTAGCTGAACGTTTAGGAGTACATAGAGTTACTGTACATAGATGGTTAAAAAAATATAGTATTGGCGGTCTATCAGGATTGTTAGAAATCGGGTACTCAACGGGTAGACCGCGAGTAATTTCCTCGGTCGTAATAGCTGGATTGTCAAAGAAGTTAAGTGATGAGTCCTGTGAATTCAAGAGTTATAAACAAGTTGCAAAATGGGTGGAAGACAACTATAAAGTATCAATTAATTATCACACATTATACAAACAATTACACTGTCGAATGAAAGCTAAACTTAAAGTACCAAGACGTTCCAGTATAAAAAAAGATGAGCAAGCAGCTATCAACTTCAAAAATACACTCCATGAATTACTTAAAATGGCTTGGTGGTTGGAGTCTACGACTCCTAATCCCGCCAAAAATGGGGTCAAATATTGGTGTCAGGATGAAACTAGAATTGGCTTAAAAACGATTGAAAGAAAAAGAATTACAGCTTTGGGAGTTAAGCCAAAAGGTAAAGTTCAATGGAATTTTAAAGCCTTCTATTTATATGGGGCAGTTGCCCCGAAAACCGGAGAAAGTTTTTGGTTATAGTTCTCACATTTAGATGGTCTATGCTTTCAAATGTTTTTAGACGGGTTAGCAGAACAATATCCGGAGCATTTAAATATTATCCAATTAGATAATGGGAGATTTCATCATGGTATTAAGCTAAAAATACCAGAGAATGTTATCTTGATATTCCAACCACCATACAGCCCTGAATTGAATCCAATTGAAAGAGTATGGCAACACATTAAACAAGAACTGAGTTGGGACATTTATGATGATTTAGATGGTCTCAAAGAAAAAGTTGGCGCTTATATTAAAGAATTTTCTACAGACACAATAGCATCTATAACTGGATGGGATTACATTTTGTCAGCCCTAGCTACTGTTGCATGATTTTTGAAAATTGGTATTAGTTAGAGGCGAAACTCCCCAGTATGCCCGATCGGCTGAATTTGTTATTTCCAATCCCGGCAATGAATTGTACCGCGTTTTGCAGATTTTAAAACGCCTGAGTCAACTGCCAGACTAGCAATAAAAGCCATTTTGAGTTATCTTTCAAAGCAGACAATATCTAATATCTCAAATTTCAAACTGGTGCGAGCATGATAAATTACTGGATAGTCGGCGGTTTGGCAATAGCTTCTGTCTGCTGGGCAGAAATAATCCGAGACTTTTATCACGTAGCCTCCCATTATTTGCCGCCGCTGTACAAGCTACACGCTTGGCATCACCGCGTTTTCCGCCCGAATTTGACCCCCGTCAGCGAGACAATTTACAAGCAAGCACACTGGCGTCACGACGTGCCCGAAGCTGCGGCGATGATGGTTTTAGGCTTGTTGCTGTGGGTTGTAGCTTATTTTGGGCTGCCGGAATATCACTGGGGCGCAGCAGCGGGTTGTATTTATACTTTAGGCTTTTTGTTGAGCGCGATCGCCCGCGGGTGCGGCATCAAAGGCGCAGACGAATTAACCGACATCACCCACCAACCGGGAGACTTCCTGACTCCCCCTGGCAAGTGGTTAGTTAATAAACCTTATCACTGGCGGCATCATTTCGACAATCAAAATGCTTACTATTGCGGTACTTTCACCTTAATAGATAAACTTATGGGTACAGCACTTTCTCTCAAAGGCAAAACTGTAGCCGTCACCGGTGCATCGGGAACTTTAGGACGTTCGCTTCTCAAACACCTGCACAAAGCTGGTGCAAAAGCGATCGCCCTCACCTCTGGAAATGAGGAAATTACTTTGAATTTAGACGGCGAAAATTTGCCTGTAAAAACCGTAACTTGGCAAGCTGGCCAAGAGGCAGACTTAGCCCTATTTTTAGAAAAAATTGATATTCTCGTCATCAATCACGGGATTAACGTACACGGAGAAAGAACAGGAGAGGCGATCGCCAACTCCTACGAAATTAACACTTTTTCCGCGTGGCGGCTGATGGAACTCTTTTTCTTAACAGTCCGCACTAACGAAAACATCGCTTGCAAAGAAGTCTGGATCAACACTTCCGAAGCAGAAGTAATTCCCGCTGTCAGTCCCCTGTACGAACTCAGCAAACGCGCCCTAGGAGATTTAGTCACTCTGCGGCGGCTAGACGCGCCCTGCATCGTTCGCAAACTCATTTTAGGGCCGTTTAAAAGCAACTTAAACCCGATCGGCATTATGTCGCCAGATTGGGTAGCACAGCAAATTGTCAAACAAGCTAAAGCCGATTCGCGCAATATCATCGTCACAATTAATCCTTTGACTTTTATAGTTTTTCCAGTCAAAGAGTTTTTTGTTTCTCTCTACTTCCAAATTTTCAGCCGGAAAGCAGTCTCTTTGACAGATCTAGAATTAGAGCGATCGGACGTTGAAGTAAGAACTAAGTAATATCAAATCCCGTTAAATCAACCTAATGCTTCTAGGGTTCTAGGTGAAGTACGCATGACTTACGCAGTACATTCGGGCTTCACCTAGTGAACGTACAGTGAGAATTGGTATTACTTCTTTCCTAGCAATTCTGCTCTCTTTAGAAGTAGTTTCAGCCTGCTTGGCAACAGTTGATTGAGATCCCAGCGATAACCAAGGTATTTCAAATGATTCCAAGGGTTCAGGAAACCTGTATGAAGATTAACAAACTCTGGCTGGGACTTACCGTTACGGGCAACCACAAAATAGGGTGGTTTGAGAGAAGGATCGACGTGATTGAGGGACATATATTCAATCACATAAGCCCAGCGGGTTTCCTGCGAAACATTAGGTGTGGTACTGTGAAGTGTCAGCGAGGAAAACAAAACAAGATCCCCCGCTTCTGCTTCAATGAAGAGTGGACTGTCAGGAGTTCCATCATACACAGCATAGTTACCTTCAAATTTGTGCGGCAGCCGTTTTTTGTGACTGCCCGGTTGTAACCACAGCCCACCATTTTCGGGGGTCATTCTGGTAAGTGCAATCCACAGTTGGTAGTGATTATCCTTAAGGTTGCTGTAGCCATTGTCCTGATGCCAAGGAAAGGTTTCTGCTCCCGGTCCTTTGGCTACTGCCTGATCCCACCGCACCCAGAAATTTGGACCAATGAATTGTGTAAGCAGTTCCACCAGTCGGGGTTGAGAGATGAAGTTTTGGATTTTTTCACTGTATTGGAATAGCTGACTGTGAAAAGTTAAGCTTCCTTTATTCAGATTATTGTCAATGTGCTTCGGATCGGCTTCTTTAATATCCTCGATCAGTGTTCTCATCTCGGCTTCTGAAAAAAAACCCCGGAGCTTAACATATCCATCTTGATTAAACTGATCGATTAATTGGGTTTCTCCCATCTGCTTTACCTCTTGAATCCAGTTCTCGGTTTTAGACAATGTTTGGTAGAAATTAAAGATTTAGTTAAGTTGCAACGGAGACGAAGAAGTCAAAGCAAACATGACTGCAAACTTGTAACTTTAGAAATCCGGTTTCTTGGAGAAACTGGATTTTTATATCTAAATTTTTTTGCCTGTCAGCTTAATTACTAACCTCAGCCATTTCAATCACGCGACCGTCGTAATCCTTGACCAAAAAATTCAGCGGCTTTTCCCGGCGAATTTTATAACTAATGCCGCGAGTTTGTACCCTCATCAATAGCTGATCCAAACATTCGCGATCGAAACAAACGTGACGCTGGCGATTTTTTTCCCCTACACCGGCCCCGCTAATAATGTGCAGTTGGGTATTTTTCATCAACTGATACCACAAACCCTCGGGACTCCCCATTGTTTGAGAGGTCGTTGCCCTCCCGACATTCGGCGACAAATACAGCGGATCGATACCTGTTGTCCCCAAAGTTTGCTCGTAATTGTAGTAGTAGTGCAGCGGCACTTCTGCTACTGGCAGGTTTAGCATACCTTCATAGAACTCCCTCGCTTGTCCGAGATCCGATACCATCACCGTGTGTACCTTCGGAGCACTGGTGAGAAACATCCACATCGCCCCCGCATAGGCGGCCAGCAGCATTACCATAATCCCTTGAGTCGAAAACAAGCTGTCCAGGGGCAGGGATGGCAAGAAAGAACTCAGGTGCAAAGGGTGAAGTGCAAGAGCCATAATACTAACTGCTAGAGTCATGAATTATAAGAAAGGGTAAACAACGAAATTTATCAAGATTGCAGTCGCGATCGCCCGCGAGACTTAAACTATTAGCTTAGCGTCCATCTATGTTAGCAAAAACTAGCGGTTAAGCCCTACCCGATGAAAGTCTTTGTCTACGGCACTCTCAAACCCGGGGAGTCCAACTACCTCCGCTACTGCGAAGGAAAAGTTGTGGATGCTTGCCCCGCGATCGCCCGCGGTCAACTTTTTGCGCTGCCGATCGGCTATCCTGCGATGGTGGCCGGAGATGGCACAGTCTGCGGTTTTCTCCTTTGTTTCGCAAACTCGGCTATTTTGGACGATTTAGACCGACTTGAAGATTATCATCCGCTGCAGGAACCGGCACAAAACGAATATCAGCGACAGGAAATCGAAATCTTCGATCGACATCTCAAACCTCTAGGGACGGCTTGGGCATACTTCATGTTACCCGATCGCGTTCGTTCCCTAGGAGGCCTCTGGCTGCCCCACGGCAGGTGGGAAAATCGGTTTTTCACCAAATAAGGTGGTTAATGCCGATGAGCTTAGGAACTTGCCATTGCAGTGCGATCCTCTTCGAGGGCTTCGCTAACGGGCGGCTCGAACCTGTAACCGTAACCCCGAATAGTTTTAATAAACTGCGATCTAGTAGCATCAACTTGAATCATTTTCTTGCGAATCTGACCGATATGTACGGTAACAAGTTGCTTTTCTCCTGTGTCGTCGAGCCACCTTTTTTAGGCAGCTCAGCTACTTTCGTTATTGTTCAAAACCGCAATCCTACTGCGCCTTTGGCAATTACTTTTGAGGGGTTGCTACACCAACTTTGGGAATATCCACGATCGGTGCATTCACCCCAAGCATCAAATCGTTGGGATTAACAATCTCTACCAGAGGCTCGTTCAAAGCCACAATCAAACCGTCAGATTCAGCAGGAACGGGCGATCGAGCAAACTGGGGCGCAAACCATTGGCGGCCGCCACCGACAGCAGACACCACCGCAATCAACAAAGCTGCGATTGCCCCTCCACGCCAAACCAAATTTCGTTTTGTCTTGCGTTCCACCCGCTGCAAAACCTTCGTCGCCAACTCCTGTGCAGATTGTTCCGCAGGAGGCACTGGCATTGTCTGAAAACTATGCTGCATCATCAGCAGTCGCGAGTACAAACGCTTCGTAGTGGGGTCATTTGTCAGCCAGTCCTCCACTTGCCGGCGTTCTGCCGCCGTCACTTCGCCGTCGAGGTAGGCACTCAGCAATTCAAAGCGATCGCGCATCATAGTAGTTACATTCCCCTGGGGATAATTTTTGTTAGCTTGAGTTTCAGCGAGTGAATCCCCGATACCTTGCTGATTCTGATTTTTATCCGATTCAAAGTTATAATTCATATTTCAAAATTGCTTTAATTGGGGGAAGAACGCAGTTGCGATTAGAATGATTTACTGCTTTTTTATATTTTAAAATAGAAGTTTTGACGTGACAGCAAACATCACCCAATCTTCTTGACCCGCCTCTAAAAACACTCTTGCTAATTACCATCGAGATATTTTTGCAATTCCAACTGCAATCTTTGGCGAGCTCTAGCAATTCTCGACTTTACAGTTCCCAGAGAAACTCCAGTCATTTCGGCTATTTCCTCATAGGCTAAACCTTCAATTTCTCTCAAAACAATTGTCGTGCGGAATACTTCGGGCAAATCTGCGATCGCCACCCGCAACTGGTCGTAAAATTCTCTAGTCGTCAAATCTTCATCAGGCCCCGGACTGTCGGCCGGAATTTCCCAATCAATCTCCCCATCTTCCAGAGCACGGGGTACGTCCAGAGAAAGCGGAGTTCGCACCCGCTTGCGCTTCCGCAACTCATCGTAAAACAAATTAGTCGCGATGCGGCTCAGCCAGCCCCGAAATTTAACAGGCTCTTGCAAGCGGTTAATATTGCGGTAGACTCGAATCCAGACTTCCTGAGCCAAGTCGGCTCGATCCTGCCAGTCAGGGGCCAAGTGATAGAGAACCCTGTCTACGTGGGACTGATACCGCTTCAACAGTTCTGAAAAGGCATTGCTTTCAGGTCGATTTCCTTCCTGACACCGCAACACCAAGTCATAATTAGAGAGTTTTTCGGCTGGCAATTGCACTCTTTGAACGGTCGCCACAACCGCAGACCAGGACACGGAAATAAAGTCGCTCATCGGTGGAATTGGCTCATCGAACATTCCACAGTTTTTGACGCTTGCAGATCCTAACAAGTTCCCCTCTTCAATCTAAAAATCTTAAATCTAAAATCTTAAATCCCTTGACTAATGCCCGACAAGCTCGCACGCTCCAATACTAACCCAACTGCTAGAACCGTCGGCCCAATGTTCCTTTTTCCAAATCGGTACATTGTGTTTGAGCGTATCTATCGCGTACTGGCAAGCTGCAAATGCCGAGTCCCGGTGGGGACAGCCAACAGCCACCAGTACGCTGATTTCTCCCACCTGCAAGTGTCCGACGCGGTGGTGAATGGCTACCCGATTGACATCGGCCCACTGGCGGCGGATTTCAGTAGCGATTTGCTGGAATACTCGCACGGCCATCGGTTCGTAAGCTTGATATTCTAGGGAAACTACAGCTTGACCGTCAGTTTGGTTGCGGACTGTACCGCTCATCATTACCACGGCTCCGTTCGCGGGGTCATCTGCCAAAGCGTATATTTCCCCTACAGACAACGGCGCTATCGTAATGGCGAAGCTGTCTGATTCATGGCGTTGAGGAATTGTGCCGATCGAAAGTGCAGCGAATGAGTTCATTGCCAAAGAAGTGTTGCTGGATATGTTAATCGATCTTGACACAAATCAAGTCGCCATGGATTTGTGTTGCATTCTTTTCGGGAACACAGGCAGGTCAATCTCGATCCAAATCTCGTAGCACGGGGGAGGGCCCGACGCCATCGCCCCGAACTTCTGCACCAGTGCGATCGGCTACAATATGACTCACCAAAACCAAATTAAGACCGTGCTTGAATACGAGCCGGATGCTTTTTTTATCTAAATTAACTGCCGGTATTGCTGTAGCAACTCAATAAATAAGCACAACAATAAGTAGTGTCATTCGCAACTCAGTACAAGCAAGTTCCAACCCCAATCCATAACTTTGTTCCCTTTTGAATGACACAGTTAAGTTTAATTCTGCCCTCCTACTTAATCCGCGTCGCGCAAATCTTTAGCAGCAGATGTAAACTTTATTTATTTTTTTGTTCCGGAAAGCTACTTAGATGACATGATATACCTGTGCAGGATTCAGGAAAATTGGCGACTACTCGGCACAACAAGACCGTAACGCCCTCTTGTGCCTTTTCTGAAACATAAGTTAATGGTTTGGGCTGTTAATTGAGGTTTTGACCTGAGTCTGCACCAACAAATGTTAACAACAATCACGAGGAAACTATGGAAGCACTAGCATTGAGCCACTCTTTTGTTGCTTATGAATCTCCAGAGTCCGAACTCCAAGTCAAGTCGTTAGACGAACTGGGCTTGAAAATTCCTAATTCTGCATGGGTAGGCGTTGCAGGTATTGCAGTAGCTCTATCTGTTCTGGGTACCCCCGGTGAAGCGCAGGCCGGTTGCTACAGACAACGCTGTGGTCATCGCAGCCATAACAGCTACGCCGAAGTTGCAACCAACGGCGGCCGACTCAATATCCGCCACCGCCCCAATGGCTGTTCTCATGTCATCGGCAAGTTGTACAATGGAGACAATGTGAAATTGACCGGTCGTTACAGAAACGGCTGGGCCCAACTCAAAGGCGGCGGCTGGGTGTCTACTTCCTGGCTTTCCTAACTCTTAACTAGATCGCTTTACATTTCTAGAAAGAGTTTTAATCGTTACCCGGCCATACTGGGTAACGATTATTGTAAAGAGGCGATCGATCCTGAAAATAATCGAATATCCGAAATTCATGACTAACAACTAACAGCCTAAACTTTACCGCCGCCGATCAGATAAAGTAATGCCATCCGCACCGCCACGCCGCTGGTAACTTGCTGAGAAATCAGGCTAAACTGGGCATCGTCCATCAAATCCGAACTAATTTCCACGCCGCGGTTAACCGGACCCGGGTGCAACACCTTCACATCCGGCTTGCAGAGTTTGAGCCGATCGCGCGTAATCCCGTACAAAGAATGGTACTCTCGTAAACTCGGCAGCAAATGGTCGCTCATCCGTTCCTTTTGCAGCCGCAAAGTCATCACAAAATCAGCATCGGCCAAAGCAGGTTCAAGCTGCCAGTGCAAAAATAATTTCCCTTCCCTACCATCGCCACACTCAGCAAACAACAGCGGCAGCAAAGTTGGCGGCCCGGCCAAATGAACCTCTGCCCCAGAAGCCGTTAGACTCCAAATATTAGACCTAGCCACCCGCGAATGCAAGATATCCCCCACCACAGCAATTTTTTTGCCCGCTAAAAGTTCCAGCTGCGGACGTTCGGTATCTAACAGAGCACAAATAGTAAATAAGTCTAGCAAACCTTGCGATGGGTGTTCGTGCTGGCCGTCTCCAGCATTCAGAACGCTAACTCTCGAACCCAAGCGATCCATTTCCGAAGCAATTGTGCTGGGAACTCCAGCTTGTTCGTGCCGGATCACCATTAAATCCGTTCCCATCGCCAGATAAGTCTTAGCCGTATCCAGAATAGTCTCCCCTTTTGTCAGAGAAGAACTTCCCGGGGTAAAATTTAGCGTATCCGCCGACAGACGCTTCGCCGCCAACTCAAAACTATTGCGAGTCCGGGTAGAAGGTTCAAAAAACAAATTCGCGACCACTTGACCCTGCAGGGCCGGCACTTTCTTCGTGCGGCGGCCGAGCACCTCCCGAAAACTGGCTGCTGTTTGCAGCACCGTATCGTATTCGTCCGAGGTAAAATCAGCCAGAGTGAGAATGTGTCGCCTTGTCCAAGTCATACAATTTTAGATTTGAGATTTGAGATTTTAGATTGACTCAATCAGGACGGACGATGGGTTTGGAACTTGCTTGTACGCCCGCTCTGCTGTCGCCTTTGAATCTTCGATCGACATTTAGGGATTGCGATCAACAGTATCCAACAATTTTCGATCGCTTTTGCCGTCAGTAGAGTTATAATCAGCTTATGTAGCTATGACCCACTCTCACAGCGAACCCAGCGTCGAAGGTAAAACAGGTGCGGTTTACCCGCAGGAAAGCGGAAATTAGGCTGTAGCAGCGAAAAAGCATTAGTTGCAGTTTCTCGCACGCCAACTCAGCCTTGTCAAAAACAAGCCATCCGCAGCCCTTGCATCTGCCACTATGTGAAAACAGTCGAGGAGGCAAACCTCCCAGTGCCGATCGACAGCATATAGCGGGACATTCTAAAGATGATTAATTCTTTGAAGTCGGTCTTGACTCTTCAGTCCTGCTTATAGCCCCTTGTCAAAACGAACTATGTTAAGATACAAGTTGAATATGTAGCTTCCCGACAAAAATCTACACGTATCTTGGCGAGACTGTTCTTGGCGAAACTGCGGTAAAAAGTGTGAGCTGGGAAGTGGTAATTACACAAGATTTAAACAATTCAAGAGGTATTATGAGCCAGCAGGTTATACAGCCGATGGTTAAGTTCCAGCGTCAGGTGCATTCTCTCGTCACGTCTGACATTATCAAACCGACAGACAGCATTTGGAAAATTGCTCTGCTTTACGGCGACGAATGGCCTTACTGGAAACAGCAACTCCTAGAGTTTGATTTTTCTATGCAAGACCCGGTGAGCGAGTTGATAGCTGTAGAAGCTTGGGACGAGGAATAACAGAGGAGACGGAGGACTTGGGTGTCGGATAGAAATTCCGAGGCAATTGGGTAAATTCGATCGATAAATTTCCGTTGCTACCTTCTTCCCTCTTCACTCTTCCCTCTTCCCTTTGCCGTCTTCCTCATGACTTTTGACTGTTGACTTCTAACTTCTGTTAAAGCGAAGCTGCTAAAGCTCGAGCTAATTGTTGAGCAGTTTGAAAGCGATCCCCAGGCTTAGCTGCCGTAGTTCGCAAAATGGTTTCCCGCAGCTTCGGGGCGATGGTCGGAATATTTTCGAGCTTAAACCCGTAACCTCGAGCTATTTTCCCGTAAAACTTTTGAGGGCTTTGGGCCGTCAGCAAAAAAATCAAAGTAGGTCCAATAGCATATAAATCCGACTGAGGGAGAGGCTGTCCCCGGTCTTGTTCTGGTGCGGTGTAGCCTTCAACGCCGATGCGAGTCCCTGGAGGAGTGCCGATTTCTTTAACGGCACCAAAATCCAGCAGTGTAATGCCATTGTCCCGGTGGCGCACCAACAAATTAGCAGGTTTAATATCCCGGTGGACGATCGGGGGTTTTTGAGAGTGAATGTAGTCCAAAACCTCACAGGTTTGGATCATCCACTCTATTGCCTGTTGGGGAGCAACAGGCCCGCGGTTGTAGATGCGTTTTTCTAAATCCTCGCCGTGGAGCATTTCCATCACCAAGTATTTTTTCCCCCCTTCCACAAAAAAGTCAAAAAACTGAGGAATTCCCGGATGGTGGAGGGCCTTGAGAGTTTTAGCTTCACGTTCAAAAAGTTCTTGAGCTTTGACTATTTGAGCCATATCAGCATTCATTTCCTTGAGGACTACCAGAGAAGCAGCAGGGGAACTTCCGGGTTGTTGAGCTTTCGCTTTATCTCGATCCCAGGCTAAAGTCGTTGTCCCCATACCCCCTTGGCCCAAAGTTCGCAGCACTTGGTAGTGACGGACTGTGCGCTCGACTTTAATTGGTTCACCGCAGTGAATGCAGAATACATTCCCCGGCGGGTTTCCCGCGTGGCTACAGCGCGGGGCGGCGAGATTGACGGTGGGGTTCGCCTCAATCTTGCCCCCGAGTTGAATATTAATAACTTGGAAATGCAGAATTGGCCCGCCCCGCGCCAACTGGATCAGGGCACCGTTGAATATCCAACCCTGAGACATGAGAATACCGTTAACCAAAGTGCCATTTGTTCCCGAATTGACTAAGTACCACTGATGGTGGGTGCCGCTATTAACTCTTTGCAATTCCAGATGCTGCCGCGACACTAAAGCATTGGGGATGACAACGTGATTTTCAGGAGAGCGGCCGATGCGCACAATGGACTCGCTCTCGAAACTCCACTGTTGGAGGGGTTTCTGTTGTTCGGGATCTAAAAGGGTCAGCAGCATTTTCGATTTATGTGATTAATCTCCATGATTGCGTAGTGGCGGGCGATCGGGAATTTATAGGTTTAGAGCATGGGGCATCAAGCAATTAAAATTTAAATATTAAGAATTAAAAATTAAGAATTCATAAGCGATCGGGAGTTTTAATTTTTAATTTTTAATTCTTCAATAGTCCGGACTCTTTGGAGTTCCTAGTCTGAAACCCTTGATTTTCCGTTGGCAGATCCTGTCCCTCGCCAAGCGTTGCCCTTCGAGAGGAGCGCCCTGAAACCCATATTCTACCGTGGGCAATCAAAAACTTTCCGAAGTGTTGATTCTTAACAATAAACAACTCACAACAAACGCGGTTATTCCCCGATTAGTTTCAGCCGTTAGTTTCATCAAATCTTTATAATATCCTGATTTTTATTAAAGATTGTGTAATATTTTAGTCTCGTGTTTTTTTTTGTATTTATCTGTAATATTACTGATAAGTACCGGGACTTTAAAAGTCAAAACGATCAAACAGTTTAGAACACAAAGAATACGTTCACAATGGCTAAACTTTTGCGTAAATTTTCTATGGCTGCGACCGTCGCTGTTGTAGGATTGGTCTTGACTGGGGCAAACTCAGCACAAGCTGCCTCACTTAATTTTAGTTTAAGTTTTTTTGATTCGACTGACTCTCTAGTAGGCGAAGGAGCTTTCAGCTATGATGACTCGACTCCTTATCAAGATACTATTTTGTCTGGCTTCTCATTGCCGCCTCTAGAAATTAAAGCTACAGATCAATGGTTTGCGCTCACAAGCTTTTCTGCAACCATATTGGGGAAGTCGTGGAATTTGTCTCAAGCCACAGCAGGGGGCAGGGGTGAATTGCTTTCTCCTTTGCTGTGGGCGCCGCTCGATCCCATCAAAACACGAGTTGTCTATAATGCTTATCCGGGCGCTAATATTATCCCTAGATTAGCAGAGCAATGGGATTTTGGTAATTATCGCACTTTGCCAGCTTTGGGAATATTTGGCAATAGTTCGGGTACAGAGGGAAACAGAATGAGTTGGAGACAATCAGCTTACGGGCAATCCAACGGACTACCGACAAACGGCGGATATGTGATAGCACAAGAAGTCCAACCATGCCCTGAAAACTCAGAGGCTGTTCCCGAACCTGCAACAATCGCAGGTTTAACTCTGGCGGCCGCTGGCTTGGGGGCGGCCAAGAGAAAGTTTGCAGCATCCAAATTCTAAAATCGAAATGCGCCTACCTGCGCCCGAATGATAATTGCCGTGATATTGTCGTGACCGTTGCGTTTGTTGCCCAGTTCAATCAACTGGGCAACTCCCTGGTCGAGATCGGCTTGGGGATTAAACAGGGGTTCGAGAGTGTTCTGCCAGTGAGTTTCCAACAAATCATTATCTGTCAGGCCGTCGGAAGCCAAAATCAATAAAGTATCTTCGCACAAGTCTAAAAACTGCACCTCAGGCTTGAGAAAATTACCGTCTCGCGGACCGATGGCTTGAGTTAGTTGATAGGCGTCGGGACGGGCATAAGCAGTTTCCGGGTCAACCCCGCGCTTAATTTCGCGCTGGCCTACTTCGTGGTCTGAGGTAATTTTTTCTAGGGTTTGTCCCTTTCTCAGTCGGTAGAGGCGACTGTCGCCGACGTGGGCAACGGCGAATTTGGTGTCTTGAACTAACACGGCGACTAGAGTTGTACCCATGCGGGCGCTGCCGGAGCGTCCGTCTTTTTGATTGATTTCAAAGATGGCTTTGTTGGCTAGCAGCACTCCCTCGCGGATGGTGTCTGCCGGAGGTAGTTGATTTTCCCAACTGGTTTGAAAAAATTCTCTGAGGGTTTCAGCGGCTAGTTGACTGGCTACTTCTCCCCTGTCGTGTCCGCCCATGCCGTCGCAGAGAATGTAAAGCCCTTTGGTTTGAAAGATGCGACCGAAGGAGCTTTCGAGTTTGTTGAGCTGAGTCCAGATGCTGAAGAAGTCTTCGTTGTGGTCGCGCGTGCGGCCGACATCGGTGAGGCCTGCGTCTTCTAAGCTGTAAATCTGGAGCGGCATCGGCTGGGTTAAGACCTCGTCAACGTCGGGGAGGGACTCGTCTGGGCCGCAATGCTCGCGCTCGGGGGTTGAGGTTGGTGAAGGTGCGGGTTGGAGTTCGAGGGGAACAGTTTCTAGGCGCGATCGTAATTCTTCGATTGTGTTAATCTCGCCTCTGTACATTTGTTGCAGCAGGTCGAGCAATGGGTCAAACTGAGTGCGACGATCGGACTGGCTAAATATCACCTGCCACAGTTGCCCCAAATCTACCAGTTGCAGGTTTGAGCCGGCGGGTTCGGGATAGAGGTATTGCAGCCGCAAAGAAGCTAAGGAAAAGGAAGAGTCGGGGTTGACTCGCAAATTTGTCAGTTCCAACAAGCTTTGCCGACAGCGCCAGGGTTCTAGGGCAGCCCAGAGTTCTGTCATTTCGTGCAGCCAGTATAAAATTTGCTGGGTGGAAGTTTCGGGTTGACTCCACCGTTCCAGCAGCAGCGGCCATTGGGAGCAGTCTTCTAGCAGCAGCACTGCCTGTTCGTTGTCTGACCAACTATCGTGAATTACTGGCAGGTTTTGAGAAAATTGCCACCGGAGTGCCAAATAAGGTTCAGCTATGCCTTGGCAAAGCTCTGCTAAGGCGGAATTGGTCGAATTTTCTCCGCCTTGGATGGCGCCGGTGTAAGGGGAGGTTCGTTTGGCGACGCTGGCCGAGTTGGCTGCTAGCAGGGCTTTGAGGGGTGACATTTCCAGCGGCTGACAGTCCAATACTGTGACTGCTACTGTGTCTGAGCGTTTTCTCGGCGGCACGGTTTCTAGGAGTTGGTAGCGCTGCTGAGTGTCTAAATAAGCTCCTGCTGGCTGGGAAGGGATGACATATTCTGAATTGGGCACGGGGAATTCTGGAGATTGAGGGGAGATGTCAGCTCTGTTGGGGCTGTCGGAGTCCTCTGTTGCTTCCTGGATTTGTTTGGGCTGTGGTGCGGTTGTAAAATTGCGTTCAGATGGGGTTATTTCGCCCTCTGGTGCTGTATTAGAGATTTTTTCGGTTGTTTGAAAGGAGGCTGGTGCGATCGCCCCTACGGCGGCCACAGCGTCTATTTCTCGGCTGCTGAATTCGCCGTCGCTTGGCTGTGGAGAAGTTGGTTCGACGGCTGTTCGGGGTTCGGCTGGGGTGGTTATTTCTGTTTTAATCGCGTCTGCGATTTGTTCAGGAGAGTTTTGGGGCGATGCGGTTTCTGGAACTATGTCTGGTTTTTGCCGAAACTCGGGTGGGGGTAGGGTGGATTCGTCTGGCTCGACTGCTGGAAAATTTGATCGACCGCAGATAATAGCCCGCCACACTTGACCTGTTGCGACGCCGCAATTCTGACATAATGCGGCGCTAAAAGCGACTTGGGCACCGCATTCGTGGCAAGGTTTGTAAATTAGGGAATTTCCGCATTGTTGACAAAACTTGTTTGGATTGGGATTTTCAAATTGGCAGCGGGGACACAGAAGCATAGGGGTTTTAAATTGGAGATTTGCGATCGAGTTTGGCGGTGGGGGAGTTGTGGGTTTTGGCCTGTGAGTTATGAGTTATGAGTTTTGGGCCTGACTCGCAACGGATGACTCCCATTGCCCTATGCCTTATTTTATCGGGATGAATTCAGAAGTAAGATATTTCTTAGAACAGAGATATTGCCTCCGTGTCAGGAATAGGCCGTCTTAAGCCAGATCTACAAAAACCTCTCTCGCTTCACAAGCCAAGAAGCCCGCCCCACCAGCGGGAGCGAGCGCGGGCCCTACAATAAAAGTTATCTCATGAGTGGAACTGTCATCCTGCGTGTTCTTAACAATTATGGTAGATATCAGTTAGAACTCATATGTTGCACCATTCTCAATAATTCTTTCAGGGCGGGCTAGAAGCCCACCCCACAAGAAATTCATCTGTTGTGGAACAGGCATCTTGCCTGTTCTTAAGAATGGTGCTAGATATCCGTTAGAACGGATTTTCTGTAGAATCTTCTTGGAAAACGGTCTCTCGGGCGATCGATTGAATGGTTGACAGAGGTACTTCACAGAAATATTTCCGCCGGAATTGTTCTTCGGAGACTGCTGCTAGGAATTGCGCTGCAAAACGGGCGGCAATGGGGGAATTTGGCACTGAAAATTGAAGGGATTGGCTATCTAATAAGGGCTGGGGAATTCGATCGGGCGCGTCTTGCTGCTGTGCGGTTTCGGGTTGTCTGGTGATGTGGAAAGCTCGATCGCGATAATTGATTTTGAAACCGAGATATGTTAGGGTTTTGAACCCCAGTTGCAGGGATGTGTCGCTGATGCCGAGTTTTTGGCGGAGTTGCTGTCTGGTGACGGGTTTTTTGGTGCGGCTGAGGTATTTGGCGATGCCGATTAGCTGTTGGCAGATTTGCTGTGGGGGCACGAGTGGAGGTAATGTGTAGGCGATCGCGAGTTTTTTCTGAGTGTGCTGTGCTTGCCGAAACCAGATCCGCAGTTCGTCCCAGCTTGCGGGGCATTCTTTGAGGACGATCGAGTTTTGTCGATCGACCATTTCGGAATTGTAAACTAGATTGTCGATCGGCATTTGAGATTCTAAGTTTGTGCTAGCGCCTAATAACTCTTCATCATTATTTCTATTGCGCCAGTCTACAATCCAATCTATTTGAGTCTGGGAATTTATTTGGTTGTCTTCCGTGCGTTCTTGCACTGATACGAGGCGCACTTCATAGCGCGATTTGTAAGTATTAAAATCGAGTTCAACGGTGACATCGCAGCGGCCTTGGGGAGCTTCGTTTTGATTGTGTCCCCACCAAATGCCGGGAAATCCCATATCGGTAGATTCATCCCTAATTGTAAATTCTGTTTTAAGATATTCTACTTTTTGCCCTTTCAAATCCTTGATTTTTTGATTCCACAGATTTTCAAACCAGCAGTTTTCAATCAGCAATTTGGGTGCGGGGTTGCCCATACCGCAGGGTTCGAGCAATTTTAATTCTTGAAATAAGTCCTTGCCTAATTCGGAGACAGTAATTTTTAAGTCGGCTTGAACGGGCGCTGCTTTTAAACTATCGGTGCTGTATTGTTGTCGCAGTTGCTGATTTACCGCATCGGTAAATAGGGGGATATTTTCAACGGGGAGACTCAATCCGGCGGCGAAAGGATGACCGCCAAATCGGTGCAATAAATGCGCTTGCTCTTTGACTAATTGGTAAAGGTCGATTTGATTGGCGGAACGGGCGGAACCTCTGGCAATTTTGGATGGAGAAAGTGTTGGTAATTCTGAATCTAAGAAGGAGGTAAATTGCTTTTCCGGGGAATTTTCGTTAATTTCTTCGCTTCCTTCTGTGCTGAATAAAATCACGGGGCGACCGTATTCTTGGGCGATTTGTCCCGCTACTAATCCTAATACTCCTACGGGCCATTGCGGGTCGCTGAGGACAATGACGCTAGTAGTTGAAAGGTCGAGTTTGGCTAGTTTGTTGGCGGCATCTTTGGCAACATCTTTTTGTAAAGATTTACGTCTGGTGTTGGCAATTTCGGTTAAATTTGCTAGTTCTTCGCAGCGTTTTTTGTCGCGGCTGGTGAGGAGTTCTACGCAGAAGCTGGCGTCGCCTTGAATGCGGCTGACGGCGTTGATTCGGGGGCCGAGGCCGAAGGAAATGTCGGTTGGGCGATCGCCCGATCTCTTGCACAGTTCGAGCAATTTTGCAACTCCCGGGCGGGTGGGATTTGTGAGTTGTTTTTGCAGTTGTTCGATTCCGAGTTGTGCTAGGTAGCGGCTGTCTCCTGTGAGTTGGACTAAATCGGCAATTAAGCCGATCGCTACTAATTCTAATAAATCTGCGATCGGGCGCTGCGGAATATCCGGTAATGTGTCATATAATGCTTCAATTAATTTGTAAGCTACTCCCACTCCTGAAAGGTTAAATAGTTGGTGGTTTGGGGGGAAGTAGCGGGGATTGATAATGGCTGTAGCTGGCGGGCGATCGTCTGGTAATGTATGATGGTCGGTAATAATTGTATCGATATTTAAGCTAGTCGCATATTCGATTTCGGCGATGTTTGTACTTCCGGTATCACAGGTAATAATTAAGCTAATTCCCGATTTGGCTAAGGCATCTATTCCCGCGATATTGAGTCCATGAGATTCGGTTAAGCGGTTGGGAATGTAATAAGTTAGTTTGTCATTTTGAGCAAAAAATTCTCCCAGCCCGTCCCAAAGTACGGAGGTTGAGGTAATGCCGTCGGCGTCGAAGTCTCCCCAAATTGCGACTTTTTCGCCGCTGTTTCGTGCTTGCTGGATTCTTTCTATCGCCCAGGTCATTTCTAGTCCGAATTCAAAGGGACTTGCTGGTTGGTAAAGTTTGGGATTTAAAAAACCGGGTATTTGTTCTGGGTTGTGAATTCCTCTATACCACAGAAGTGCGGCGGCATAGTTTCCGGGGAGTTCTGGTGCATGGTTCCTGACAGCTTGGATCAGCCAAGCTGGGGGCTGGGATAGGGGTTGATTTGGCAAATTTTGAAGTAGTTCTGTCATAAGTTATTTCATTAATTCCTGTAGGGGCGGGTTCACCAACAATCTTTCATTCACATTCACAATATCTATAAACCCGCCCCCACCGGGCGACTAATAGTTGCATAGTACAAGATTTGAATTAAATAAATATTTCGTCAATTATAGCAAGATTTGGTAGCCAATCTGTGGGAGTTTCTGGGAGAATATCTGGTGAGGGAGTTTTTGTGTCTGTTGTGCGGTTGCAGCGAGTGGCAAATTGACAGGAATCGCAAAGATTGGAACTAATTTCTACTTGAGGTAAGAATTCGCCGCCTTCGGTATAGCGCTGTCGCCAGTCGGTTAGCTGCTGCAATAGGTGGGTTAAATCTTGTTTTGTGCGATCGTGTTCTGTTTGGTTGTAATAAAATGTGAGTTTTTGCGGCGGTTCTTCTCCTTGCAACTGTACGAACCAGTATGTCATGGAAACTTGTTCGGGGGAATAGTCGCTGGTTTCTACTAAGACGTATAAATAGAGGCGAGTTTGCCAACTTTCGGCTATCCATTTTGATTTTTGAGGGCGCGGATAGGTTTTCCAGTCGAGAATTTGGGCGGCGTTTGGTTCGGCTATTAACAAGTCATAGATAACGGTGAACAGGTAGTCTTGGAAAATTAGGGTGCGGGGGTGTTCGGCTTGGCGGAAAATTTGAGCGCTATTTTCTGAATTAGCGAAAAGTTCGGGTGCGGTGTTGATAAATGCTGCCACACAGCGTCCCAGTTCAGGGTCTTGTTGGATGATAAATTCAATGGGAAGTCCGAGTTCTCGCTGCTGCATTAATAGGTGAAAGTGGCTTCCCCATGTGAGTTTTTCTTTATGTTCTGGGGAGGCGGTGGTGGCGAGTAGTTCGAGGTAGCTGTGTTGGAATTTGCGGGGGCATTCTTCGAGGATTTTGAGTTGGGTTTGGGAGAGTCGGAGCATTTTTTTATGATTTTCTATTTTAGATTTGTTATGATTGTAAGGGGTATCGATATTTTTTTAACCGCAGATGTCGGCAGATGGACGGAGATAAACGCAGATAAATTAGGGCGATCGCGTTTTTGGAGGAGAGTGAGATCGCCCTTTTCTCCAAGTGCGATCGCTTATCCTTCACTCCAAGCACTTAAAAACTCGACTTGATTGTACATTTCCTCTGCGGATTTACTAGCTATAATTTTTAGCAAGCGACGCAATTGTTCCCCAACTGAATAATTCTGCTGTCCCAAAATTATCCCCATATGTTCTTCCCCTTGCGTGCTAAAATTAGTATGCAATCGATAAAAATCCCTAGTATTAAAGCTATATGTTACTCGATGATTTTCATAAGCCCAATACAAAATTTATTCATCGCTGCGAGACAGCATTCCTATTTCTGCAACAGAAATAACATCAACACCGCGCAGTCGTAGAGCATCAAGCAGAGCCGAATTCATCGCATCTTCGTCTAGCAGCAGTAGAATAATGCTCATGGATTTGTCTTGAGGTTTTTGTAATGTAACTCTGCTAACTGCTCGTAAGCTTCTTGTTCCTCAGCTAAATCTGTATCAATCTCTTCTCGATTAGCATGATAATACGTTAAAGCTGCATAAACTTGTGCGATCGATAAGTGAGTCATCAGCCTAGCAATTTCTTCCGCACTGTTACCCTGCTTGTACAAAACGGCGATGCGGCGGACAGAAGTACCAGTTTCAGCAATAATCGGACGGCCGCCTCGAAGGTTGCGATCGCGGATAATTAAAGTCCCGATGTCTACTACAGTTGTTGCCATACATTTTCTCAAGTCAGTTAACTTGATTATATAGATTTATTCTGAAAATGTGTAACTATTTATGCCTCTGACGGTTTTATTTAAGCGATAATTGCGTAAAGAATTGAGAAAAATTAAGAGCGATTCCCTGCGGTATAGCTACGCTTCACGCACTTTTGGCCAACTTCTCTACAACTTCCCAATTTGTTGAGCAAACCACATCGCCGCCGTGCCATTTCCCTCACCCAAAAGTTTTAAAGTCTCTGACAGTAAAGTAATTGGCAATCCTTCAAGGGCACCGGAAATTTCGCATTCCTGATATTTCCCGTTTTCCTGCAAGCGAAATGCCAAAACTCTCTCGCCCTTAATATCTACTACCCAATACTCAGGAATTCCCAAAGCAGCATACAACCGCTTTTTTTCATCTAAATCGCTGGCCAAAGTAGTATCTGAAGTTTCTATCACTAAATCGGGAATTCGCGATTTATTTAGATTAAGTCGGCGCGGTTCCCCTTTTTGCCACTGGATGAACTCTCCGCCGACATATAAAATGCGATCGGGCGCACCTCCTCCCACCTTTGGCTTCTCAATTACACATCCACCCAAATCATCGAAAGCTTGTCCTCCTTTGCTGACAAACCAGGCGTAAAATACCAGCGTCAAGAGGTTGTTAAATCTGGCGTGCTGAGGCCCTTCATTACCCATGTCTATCCAAAGATATCCTTCATAAAAAAATATTCTGGCTTCCTCCAAAGACGGATCTTCGCAAGCAGCTACATAATCTTCCCATGTCGCGGCTTGCCATTGGGGAATTTCGCCCACTTGAGACACGATGAATTTGGCAGTTGTAGAAGTCATGATTTAAAAGCAAATTGAGGATATTTTTATCCTAACTTAAGTCGCTATTTATAGCCGAAGGAAGAAGGAAGGCACTACACGGATGAGGAGACGGATACACGGATGAATTATCGAGTCTGAGTCATTCTTAAAAAGGAAGCAGGAAAATACAAGAAAGATCGACTTGCAGTCAGACGAAGGGGCGGGCACGGGGGCACCGCCCCTACAAATGGCGATCGCAATCCTTGTGCTTATCGCATTGCTGTGGGCGCCGCCATTGGTACTTCTAAGTCTGGTTGCAAGTCAAAGACTACGACAAGCGTTGCTTGAGGCATGAGTTGACGCAGACATAGCAAGTGCCCGTCAGCATCCGATCGACTGCGAAATCGCCCCACAATCGCCCGCTGCATACTGGGCATGAGTTTGGCGATCGCCCAAGGGTAAAGGCGTTTTTGGTACGCGATCGCCCGAGGATTCGCAGCGAATCCCTGTTGATAACCGTTTTGTGGCATAATCGTGTTGTATTCGTAAGGAGTACAGAAAAGGGCGTTGGTAAGTTTCTTGGCGGGAATGTACTAACGCCTCTACTACTATGATTAAACATCAAACAAGTCGCGTCCGTCAACTATTAACGGTAAAACTTAACGTTTTGTCCCTCAAAAGGTTCGGTCAGCTATGGATCTGAGAGCCTTAAGAGAACGTGCGGGGCTGAAAATTATAGACGTAGCACATATACTAGAATGTGCGGAATCTTCAATTCGCAACTGGGAAAAGGGTCGAACATTGCCAAAAATGGAAGTTTGGCAAGTATTCCGAATGCGGGACTTGTATCGATGTACCGAAGCGGAGTTAGTGCTAGCTGTCAGAAAGTCAATGCCGACGGAAAAAAAAGAACAGGAAAAACCGATTGAGTAACAATACTTGTGAAGTCTTAAACTGTTTGCAAAAGTAATAGATTTTTATTTTTTAACCGCAGATGAACGCGGATAAAAAAAAGATAAATTGAGTATGAGTTAAGGGGCGAGCGCACTTAATCACACATAAAAAAATCACTCTTTTGTCAAGACAAAAACACTGTCTTTATTCCCCCGTCCAATCCGCAAATCGCTATCCAAATAAGTGATATCGAGCCATCCCTGTTGTTCGCGAGTATCCAGCCCGAAATCTACAGCAGCGAACTTTTTCCCCGACTCTATCTCATTGATAAACTTGACTGGAGATTCATAGTCAATCAATCGGCGCAATCCCAAAATAGAGCGTTCAAATTTTATCTGCACTCGACGTTCCGAAGTCGCCTCAAATCTCGCCGCCACGCTGACAATTCCTTCTAAGTAAGGCAAGCCGTAAAGTTCGGCAATGTTGTAAACTTTAGATTCTTGGACGCGGATAGATTGATAAATTTGACCCAATTTCACCAAGGGAAAAGCGTCAAGATTCAGCAGTTCGCGGCTGGTAGTGTACAATAACCGCCAATCACCATTTAAAAGCTCTGCGGCTTCCACAGGGCGTGGTGTGGGGTTGTAATCTTCCAATTGAGCGATCACGCTTAAAATCGCTTGTTTGTCGCTAGCCGTCGCCAGCAAACCGCGATTTTTACCAGCAATTATCTCTAAGAGTTCAGATTTTTTAAGCATAATTTTTTAGGAACAGGGATGAATCAGGAAAAATGTTTCTTGATGGCGCCTTCAATATTTATAAATTACGCGATCGGTCGTTTTTAGCGCGCTGATTATTGGGTTGGTCTGTGCGCAGCGCGCCGCCTACATTGATTAATGGCTAATCACTAAGATACCAAATTTCAGCAAATAAAGCAGAGTCCGATACAGGTGGGCTAATTCTTGCTCGTTTTTAACGTAGCGTCTGATAACTTCCCCCACGCTGACAGCACCTTCTTGCTTAATTGCATCCAATATCTGCATCTGAATGTTAACAGAGATTCTTCTGTCTTGACCGAAGCTGGTAAACCAAATTGTCTGTATCTGCTGTAAAATTTCTGGTGTGGCGATCGCACCCAGACTCAGTGTCATCTCCTTGCTTAAAGTTCTACTCGCATAATGACCCAATACCCGAAACGGATCGTCGCCCAACGGATAAGGCGGCTTCCCGGCTTTTAAAGGTGCAGACTCGGATGCCGAAACGCGAATTTCTGCTAATTCCCGCCACAACTGTTCGTAAGCAGCAATTACTACTTTCCAATCATAAATTTCTTTTGCCCTTTGTCGGGCATTTTCGCCCATCCGCTTTCTCAATTCGGGGTTTTCAATTAATTCACACAAAGCGCGGGTGCAAGCATCAATGTCAACTGCTGTGGCGAGGGAAGTGTGACCCATGTAAGTCGGCCAATTTAAGCTGCCGTCGAGATAATTTAGGGCTAAATCCAAACAAGATTCTGGGGGCGGGATCAGTGTGGGAATGCGGAAGCCGTCTATTTCGTGGCGTACAGATTCTTTGTATCCGTTCCAATCGGAGACTATGGCCGGCAGTCCGTTCGCCATGGCTTCTACGGGTGTCAGTCCGAAGGATTCTTGAATGTTGTCGGACAGCGAAATGAAAATGTCGGCGGCCGACCAAATATTTATTCTAATTTCGGGCTGTCTCCCATCTAAAAAAATAGCATTCACGGAGGGACAAAATATGTGCGCGCTATTTTTAAAGTCGGGTTCTTCTCTCGGATCTTCGATCCAACCGGCTTGAATTAAGTGGATTTTGGCTTTTGTCTGTTGTGCGGCGGCCTCTAGGGCGATGTACATCGGTACTGGATGACCTTTGGCAGAAAAAGTCAATCGACCGACAAATAACACAACTATATCGCCGGGAGAAATGCCGAGTTCTTGCCGCAGTTGGCGGCGACTGTTAACTGCTTCCACACCCTGCGGAAACGCGCTGCAATCCACTCCTAGGGGAATAATCGGCAATTTGACCAAAATTTCCGGTTGACCGCCGTTGCGCTGCGCTAAATACTCTGACCACTCCCTCAGAACTCCTTCTACTGCTGTTTTCACGGCGGCAGAGGTACAGATCAGGGCGTCCCAAGGCTGCATGGGTGCGGCGATCAAATCGCCGATCGCCTCCATGACGTATTTTGTACCGATCGTGTGAGTAACGCCGCAAACGCTGTAGGCCCGCTGATCGACAAATCTGCGCGCCCAAACTATCTGCGAGAGGGCCGGATCTGGCCGGTAAATTGTGCCCGGTTGAGATAGCAAATCCGGTCGTTCCGTCGGAATCCAGCGGACTTTCCGAGGTTTTTGCAGCCAAGGTTGGATGTGCGAACAAAACTCCTTAAAGGTTGTTTCGCTATCGGCGCAACAATACAGAGAGTCAGCGGTTCCGTGTTGGACTAAGCTTTTGAGAAATCCTTCTCCGGCTGAATGACGCCCCAGAAGTTTTTGCCCTCCGGTGTGGTATCCCTCTTTGTTGTATAAAACCGCTGCCGTTGTATCCATTCTGAGATTTATTGCGCAAGAGTTGACTGAAGAAGCCAGAGGGCTTTCTGGGCAAGGCTTTGAGCCAAAAATAGGATGCTGTTGCCAATCAACTGGTTGCCGTTAGCGAGGCTTGCAGAAAACGATCGCCGCGTGTCGCGACATCTTAAAGACGATCGTCTCAGATTACAATATTTACGGCTAAAAAAGGATTGGCAAGAGCGGATTTTAGTGTTATTCTGAGGCCCATGCTTGGGGGCGATCGCCTTTTCGGTCTCCCATCTTATCCCATCCGGAACCAAACGGAGCTTGTGGTATAATGCTTTAGCCTTGCTAAATGCCCGATTTGCAAGTGCTTCATCAAAGGAACAGTCCGTCGGCAAAACGTTACCTCTACTCGATCGCGTCTTTGTCTTTAAAAACCGAGAATCATGTACAACCCATCTCTGCGTCAAATACCTCGCCACTTGCCTGCGGATGTAATTCCATTAAAGCAGCAATCTTCTCTTTTAGACTGGTTAGAATCTAACAATCGCCTGTTAGCAAGGGATGTCCAAGAACCAGACTATCTACACGAAGAAGAAATTTCTGAACTGATGGCAGTTGACGACAGTCCTTACGATGATTTAGAAGAGGAAGTAGAAGAGGATGTGAGTGTAGGCGAAGAATAAGTGGTACAAGGGTGAAGGAATCAACCGGAAACAGGGAAGAAAAACAAAGAGATTTCTCAATCTCCTGTATCGCACCCTATTCCCAAATTGTCAGTTGCTTATTCTCAAATAGTGTGTGGTGAGGAGTGTTATGGATAACTTTGTGGATGAGAAAATCCCTTTTAGTATGCCTTTCAAACTTACAGGCAGGAATTTATTGCTGCTTCTGGGTTTGGGGCTCGGCATTGTAGCGATCGGTTTAGATTTAGCAGCGGGTAGATTTTTGAATTTACCTGCATCGCTATTTATGCCGCTAATTGTTTGTGCTTTAGTTGCGTCGGGGTTGGGCTATGCAGTTGTACCCGTACTCCAGCAACTAAAAGCAGGACAAATAATTCGCGAAGACGGCCCCCAAGCCCATTTGAAAAAAGCGGGAACGCCGACAATGGGAGGCATCTTTTTTGTACCTGCAGGGGTCGCAGTCGCTTTACTTTGGTCTAAGTTTAACTCAGATGTTGTTGCCGTATCGGCTTTAACTTTAGCTTACGGTTTCATTGGCTGGCTCGACGACTGGCAAATTCTGCGACGCAAGTCGAACAAAGGTATTTCTCCTAGGATGAAATTGGCTTTGCAAATAAGTTTTGCTGGTCTATTTTGTCTGTGGCTGATGTTTCATAAACCTGCTATTTCTACGAATGTTGCTTTGCCTTTCGGTTGGGTATTGCCCTTAGGTTTGCTGTTCTGGCCGCTGGCTGGTTTTGTGCTAGTTGCCGAAAGCAATGCTACTAATCTTACCGATGGTGTTGACGGATTGATGGGCGGTTTGGGCGCGATCGCACTTTTGGGATTGGGCGCATCTGTAGCCTCAACTTCGCCAGAATTAATGATATTTTGCGCCTGCACCAGTGGCAGTTGTCTCGGTTTCTTAGCACACAACCGCAACCCAGCCAACGTGTTTATGGGCGATACAGGTGCTTTAGCTTTGGGCGGTGCCTTGGGTGCGGTAGCTTTATTAACAAATAGCCTTTGGATATTATTAATTATCAGCGGGATTTTCTTTGTAGAAACGCTGTCAGTAATTGCTCAAGTAGGTTATTACAAAGCTACAAAAGGGCCGGATGGAATCGGCAAGCGTCTGTTAAGAATGGCTCCGCTGCACCATCATTTAGAGTTGTGCGGCTGGTTGGAAACTCAGGTTGTTGGCATTTTTTATATAACTAACGGGGTGTTAGTGTTAATGATTCTGATGTTGACTAGCAACAGTTAACAGCGGATTGGGTGACGGATTGCACAGGGGATGTAAGAGATATTTTCTACTATTTCAAAGAAACAGGCAAGATGCCTGTTCCACAACTGCATTCAGTTCTTGTGGAACAGGCATCTTGCCTGTTTAACGCTCCGAATTGATAATTTTGAGAATTGATATCCCAGTAAATGCAATGGAACTTAATAACGCTTTTTAATTATTTGAAGAACCTCGAAGACGCTTATAGCGCGAAGAAAAAACTACATTTGTTTATTTATCTTCCTTCGCGTCCCAGGGTAAACGCATCTAATTTCTAAATTTCCCTATTTAGCGTTGTTAAGGTTTTCTCAACACTAAATGTAGAACCGCTGTTGTCAAGAAGGAACAATAAAGGCGAGTTATTGTGCTAAAACCCCTGCTTATTGACAAGATGCGTTTACCCTGTCGCGTCCTTAGCGCCTTCGCGTTTCGTTTAATCTGACTCAATATTAGTTATGCTATCGTTGACGGTTGTTTTTGAATGATTAAAATGTTTTTACCGGAAGTTTCGGTAGTAGTGCCCATTTACAACGGCGAGGCAGATTTGCCGGATTTAATTGAGTGCCTGCGATCGCAAACTTATCCGCCACACAGAGTAGAATATCTCATAGTAGACAACAACAGCCGCGATCGCACTTCAACCATCCTCCAAACATTCTCAGATTCGGGCCGGGAAAGAGATATCAACATTCGCCACCTCACCGAAAACCAGATTCAAAGTTCTTACGCCGCCCGCAATCAAGGAATTCGCGCCTCAACAGGCGAAATCATTGCATTTGCCGATGCAGACTGTCGCCCGGAATCTGACTGGCTGGAAAATTTAGTTAAGCCATTTGTTGACTTAGAAATAGGAATTACCTGCGGGGAAATACTCGCATTGCCCGGTAAAACTCTTTTAGAACAACACAGCGCCCGCGAAAATACTTTATCTCAAAAACATACTCTCGCTCACCCTTTTTGTCCCTACGGTCAAACAGCCAATTTAGCTGTACGCAGGCTAGTTTTACAGCAAATAGGATTATTTCGCCCTTACCTCACCAGCGGCGGCGATGCTGACTTGTGTTGGCGGATTTTGCGGCAAACATCCTATAAATTACATTTTGCCCAAAATGCGATCGTCCGACACCGCCACCGTTCTACAATAAAACAGTTACAAAGTCAATGGTATCGGTACGGCGAATCTAATAAATACTTGCACGAACTCCACGGTGTCGATTTGATGCGAGAATTGACGGCACCGGAATATTTTTATCGGCTGGCTAGATGGCTGTTAAAAGAATTGCCTGTGGCTGCTGCCAAAAGTGCGTTAGCCCGAGCCGAGCTGGTAGACTTGTTCAATACGCCGATCGGTCTTTTGAGTGTTAGGGCAAGGGCGATGGGACAGCGCCAAGCCAAACTTCCAGAATCAGCTTGGGACATTGAGCGATTTTAATATTTTAGACCGTAAGCCTTTCACGGGCAGGCAGGATGCCCACCCCACAAAAAAATTGAACTATGAGTGGAACAGGCATCTTGCCTGTTCCTCCAAATGGTGTACCCCACAAAAAAATTGAACTGTTGTGGCACAGGCCCGAAAGCCTGTTCCTCAAAATAGTGCAAGATGTGCGATCGAATCAATGATTCTTTTGTATACAATCCCCGCGTCTAAATACCTATAAGTGCAGTTTATTGGTGCATATAGATATGCTGAATTAGAAATCTGAAAAATTAACGTAATCCTTAATATAAAATTAATAAGTCGATTCAGAAGCGCTCGGTTTGACGACGGGAACGAACTCAGAGGCAAACCCCCGAATTTTCTTTACTTCTGCCTTTGGGCTTTCCACTGCTGTCGTCAGCGCATCGGAATTATTCTCAGATTTTTAAATCTTTGTAACCTTTACAGGTAATGCCAATGGCTCAAATCTTACTCCAGACAGTTTGGTTTATACCTTGCTATCCACTCATCGGCGGAGTTCTGTCAATGCTGTGGTTTCCGGCAGTTACCCGCCGCACCGGGCCCAGACCGTCCGGTTACGTGAACGCCATATTAACCTTGTTCGCTTTCGTACACGGCGTCATCGCCCTGACAGCTATCTGGAACCAACCGGCGCAACACGAGTTGATTCCCTGGCTGAATGTAGCAGGTTTAGACTTAACCATTCCCCTTGAAATCTCTGCTGTCACAGTCGGGGCGACTGTTTTGATTACCGGACTGAACTTGCTGGCGCAGATTTATGCTTTCGGTTACATGGAAATGGACTGGGGCTGGGCTAGGTTATTTTCCCTGATGGGGCTATTTGAAGCGGGGATGTGCGGCTTGGTGTTGTGCAATTCCCTGTTCTTCAGCTACATAATTTTGGAAATCCTGACTCTGGGAACTTACCTGCTAGTCGGGCTGTGGTTCAATCAGTCTTTGGTGGTGACAGGAGCTCGCGACGCTTTCTTAACCAAGCGGGTGGGTGACTTATTCCTGCTGATGGGAGTAGTCGCAATTCTGCCGCTGGCTGGAACTTGGAATTTTGACGAGTTGGCTGTGTGGGCCCAGACTGCAAAGCTTGACCCCACTGTAGCGACGCTGTTGACTTTAGCTTTGATTGCCGGCCCGATGGGTAAGTGCGCTCAGTTTCCCTTGCACCTGTGGCTGGATGAGGCGATGGAAGGCCCGCTGCCGGCGACGATTTTGCGGAACACCGTAGTTGTCGAAACTGGTGCTTGGATATTGATTAAGTTGCAGCCAGTGATTGCTTTGTCGCCGATTGGGGTGACGGCAACTATTGCTGTGGGTGCTGCGACGGCGGTGGGTGCTTCATTAATTGCGATCGCCCAAATTGACATCAAGCGCACGCTTTCCTATATAGTCAGCTCTTACATGGGCTTAGTATTTATCGCCGTCGGCACCGGACAAGCCCAGACAGCCCTGACATTAATATTTGCCTACAGCTTGGCAATGGGTTTGCTGGTGATGAGCATCGGTTCGGTAGTTTGGAACAGCATCACTCAGGATGTCAGATCTCTCGGCGGTTTGTGGGGAAAGCGGCCGATATCGGCCATATCGTTTATTGTCGGTAGCGCTGGATTGGTGGGACTGCCGCCCTTCGGCTGTTTCTGGGCTTTAGAAAAATTAGCATCCGGGCTTTCGGAAGCTAAGCCTTTGCTGTTTGGAATAGTTTTGTTTGTAAACGCCGTCACTGCTTTTGGGTTGGTGCGCGTCTTCGGTTTAGTTTTTGGCGGCAAACCAAAGCAAATGACCGAACGCTCGCCGGAAGTTCAGTGGCCTTTTATCTTGCCGATGACTGTTTTAATGGGCTTTACTTTGCACGTTCCGCACTTGCTGGCGGCGTGGCAGTTATTGCCTGGGACGAGTTTGAATTATACCGCCAGTGGACTGCTCGTTGTGTCAACGGCGATCGGCATCGGTGCCGGAGCGTTTGTTTACCTGAACGAGAAATGGGAAAAACCAGTGCGCATCGGTTCTCAAGCCCTGCAAGACTTTTTTGCCTACGACTTTTACACCGCCCAACTTTACCGGGTGACAGTGGTATTTGCCGTCGGTTTAGTTGCTCAAGTCATCTCTTGGGTCGATCGCAATATTGTTGACGGATTCGCGAACTTAATCGGTTTTGCAACCATTTTCGGCGGGCAGAGCCTCAAATACAACGTTAACGGTCAAACTCAGTTTTACGCCCTGACAATTCTGTTCGGAGTTGCACTTTTGGGACTGCTGGTAAGCTGGCCTTTGCTAGCTCGCCTGTCGCTGATTATCGGTGGGTAAATAGAGTTAATATTTAAGATTTTAGGTGACATTTTTAATCTAAAATCTTTTAATGATTAATTCTCGAACGAAGATTTCAAAGTTTCTCAAACAAGGCAAAATCAATGAACCAAAAGCATAGACAATTCAATCTTTCCCGCCGCAATTCTCTCAAATTTGTCGCCGGAGCCATTGGTACAGGAATACTTGCAGCACGAGCAGGCGCAGATTTGGCTGCACCCGAACCAGTAATTGCTCAAAATGACTTGACTCCCGATGCAGCTTTGAAACAGTTAATGGACGGAAACCAGCGGTTTGTTGACAAAAAACGCCAAAGTCCCCACCAAGACTTACCCCGCCTCCTCGAAGTTGCCATAGCTCAAAAACCCTTTGCTGCTATTCTAGGCTGTGCAGATTCCCGCTTTCCTTCCGAGATTATCTTCGATCAGGGATTGGGAGATTTATTTGTGTGTCGCGTGGCAGGAAATGTTACTACTCCAGAAGAAATTGGCAGCCTGGAATTTGGCACGCTGGTACTGGGAGCAAAAGTGCTTGTGGTAGTCGGGCATAAAAGGTGCGGTGCGGTAGACGCAACAATCAAAGGAGCTCAAGTTCCCGGTCAAATTGGCAGTTTGATCGAGGCAATCAAGCCTGCTGTAGAAAGCTCGAAAAACCAAACGGGCGACAGGCTAGAGAATGCCTCAAAAGCGAATGTTGTGCTGCAAGCTAACAGGTTGAAAGCATCTCCAGTTATCTCTAAGTTAATTGCGGAGAACAAACTGAAAGTTGTTGGTGCATACTACGATTTAGACACGGGGAGAGTCACTATTCTTTCTGATTCTTGATGTAACTTTGAATTGAGAGTTTGGGGAAATGTTAATATCTAAACTCTCAAAGTATCAAACACAATATCCTGCAAAATAGATTCTTTACTCTTCACTCTTGACACATTATGCTTAGTGCCTTGCTCTGGTTGCCCGCGTTGGGCGCTGCGGTAGTCGGGTTTTTGCCCGGAAACATCAATGGGATGCGTCTGCGTTCAATAGCCTCGGCTTTTGCTGCTGCTGTTTTCCTTTTGAATATTTGGCTGTTGACTCAATTCGATACAGCCAATTCGGGACTGCAATTTCAAGAATATTTGCCTTGGATTCCACAATTAGGTTTGAGCTACAACTTGGGGATTGACGGCTTGTCCTTACCGCTGCTGGTTTTAAGTGCTTTGCTGACGCTATTAGTCATTTACGGCACTGGCGAAGGGATGGCTCGACCCCAGCTTTACTATGCTTTGATTTTGCTGATCAATGCTGGTATTGCCGGAGCTTTGATGTCTCAAAATTTGCTGCTGTTTGTACTGTTTTACGAAGTAGAATTAATTCCTTTTTACCTGTTGATTGCGATTTGGGGCGGAAAGCAGCGAGAATACGCTGCCATGAAGTTTTTGATTTACACGGCTGTTTCGGGATTTTTAGTTTTAGCGGGATTTTTGGGTGTTGCTTGGTTGAGTGGCTCTTTAAATTTCGATTACACTGCGATTAACACTCAAGAATTGCCCTTGAGAACGCAATTGATCCTGCTAACAATTGTGCTAATTGGGTTGGGAATTAAAATTCCTTTAGTGCCGCTGCATACTTGGCTGCCTGATGCTTACGTCGAAGCTTCGCCAGCAACAGCAATTCTGCTGGGAGGGATTTTGGCGAAGTTGGGAACTTACGGTTTAGTGCGGTTCTGCTTGCAGTTGTTTCCCGAAACTTGGTCGATTGTAGCTCCCGGTTTGGCGATTATCGGGACTGTGAGCGTGATGTACGGGGCTTTGAGCGCGATCGCCCAAAAAGACATCAAGCGCATGGTAGCCTATAGTTCGATCGGACATATGGGTTACATTCTCGTTGCCTGCGCCGCGGGTACGAAACTCGCGTTAATCGGCGCTGTCGGGCAAATGGTAAGCCACGGCTTAATTTTAGCTTTGCTGTTTTATTTGGTAGGCATCATCGAAACCAAAGTTGGCACCCGGGATTTGGACGTGCTCAACGGTTTGATGAACCCGATGCGGGGTTTACCCACTGCCAGTTCCCTCTTAGTTTTGGGCGGCATGGCAAGCGCCGGAATTCCGGGTTTGGTGGGTTTTGTTGCCGAATTTTTAGTGTTTCAAGGCAGTTTCTCGATTTTTCCAATTCCCACTTTACTCTGCATTTTAGCTTCTGGTTTAACAGCAGTTTACTTTGTGATTCTGCTCAACCGCACCTGTTTTGGCAAATTGGATAATGCCACGGCTTACTACCCTCCAGTTACGTTTGCTGAAAATATGCCGGCGCTGGTTTTGGCGGCCATCATTTTTGTGCTGGGAATTCAACCTGCTTGGCTGCTCAAGTGGAGCGAATCTACTACAAATGCGATCGTTGCTACTCTGCCTGCGGATAGAAATACCCAAATAGCTATTACCTATCCCGTTGAACATTCGGCGATAAAAATTGCGTCTACAGAAACGATATCCGCCGACGCAGACTAGGAGAATCTACTCGCTATTAGGCAGAGCCTGGTAACACAGAGCCTCAGACTCTGCCTCCAATTTTCCGGTTCTGGCATGGATATCGGTTCTCAAGCAAAGCCGGAGAACCAGTTAAATAATCGCAGCTTTTTGCAAGAACTCAAAATACTGAGATTCACTCAATCAAAGGAAAAAACAATGGTACATACCCCTAATAAACCTGCAACTAAACTACCTCCTTCCAAACACGAATTTGCTGAAGTAATTCACAGACTAGAAGCTGGCGGAGCGATGATTCCAGATACGCCGGAAAATCTGATGCAAATCATCGCTATTTGGAAAGCTTACGCAGTGCCGATGGATTTCTACTGGCGGGATTTGCTTTACATTGCCGAACGGGTATTTTTACACCCGCTTCCTTTCTTTAAATACTTTTTACCTCAAGAGTATTTAGATTTACAAAATCACTATGCAGGCGACGGTGCAGATTTGCGGATCTGGCGCGGGTCTGGAAGTGCTCACCCAGAACTTTTGGAGTTCATGAAGAAGGGTGAAATTGGGAAAATGCCGCGGCTGTTTCACCATTTGTGGCACGATCGCATTAACATGGAATTTGCGGAAGAGTGCATGAGGTCAATGCTTTGGCACCGGCGCTTGTACGCGCAGACCAATCAATTCGATCCTTATTTGGACACGGACGAATACAAGGTTAATGCCGATCGGGCAATTAAAGCTTACTTCAAAAAAGACCCGTTCATGCTGGCACTTCACAAAGCATTTCCAGAAATGTTTTTAGAACAGTGCCGCCAAATGTCTTATTACAGCAATCTCGGTTTATTCTGGGAAGTAATGGCCCCGGTGTTTTTTGAAGCGTCCGACCTTTACGACGAAGGTAAAATTACCACAGTCCCGCAGGCGATGGATTTCCTAGTAAATGGCATATTTGCGATCGCCGGTCGTCCGATTTACCACCACGTTCAAATCGACGGCGAAACCTACGAAATCATCCCTAAATCTAAGGGTTTTACTTGGCTTTACGAAGCAGCGTTACCTTACGTGGAAGCTATATTTTACCGCACTTCGCCGTTCCGAGGAACCAAATCTTACAACGCTCAAGCTAGGGAAGTTCCTGAAGACCAAAAAGACTTCCACTACGGAGTTTTGTATGCAGACAAATTCCTGGTAGGTACGGCGGGCATTCCGCCAACTTTGCTAGCACAAGATATGCTGCATTTCCTGCCGCCTTATTTGATGGATTTCTACAAACAGCGCTGTCGCGGCGAAGACGATATCCTCAATCAAATTGGGGTGACATTTCAGCGATCGATGTACTGCGTTACTTCGGCGGTAATTCAAGCTTTGCGGACTGCTCTTTTGTATCCTTTAGATGACCCTAATCCAAAGCATTTGAAGGCTAATCGGGCTTTCTTTGAGGCTCAGCTCGATCGCTTCTGCCGCCCGGAGTACGGCATGAAATATGCGGCGAAGCTCAAGAATATTCAGACTTCGGATTACAGGTAAAGGATGTTTGTGGGAGGCATCTTAGCTGAAAAGTTCGCCAGTCCGTTAGCCAGGGGTTTAAACCCCTGGCTCAGAGCTGCGAGTCGGTTGAAACCGACTGGGAAAAATCAGAGTTTTTTTAAGCCGTTTCAAAAGTGATATAATATTAAGGCAGTTGGCATCGCAATCATTTATCTCTCTCTTCTTTTTCTCTGATTTCTCTGAGTTCTCTGCGGTTTAATCATTCGGAGACAACCGCAAAGGATATTACGAAAACAAATAACAAATAACTAATAACCAATAACTATGAACAGCAAAGACGTAGCCAAATATATTGAAGCAACTGACGGGATTTCCAAACCTTGGCTTTTGGTGCAACTGCGACTCAAAAAATTGCAAGAAAGGCGATCGGATATTTCTGCTGAAGAGTATGTGACAGAACTCGCCGACATTCAACAAGATTTAATGAATCTTGGGGAATGGTGGCTGGGAATCGAGGATGAGGTGTTCTAGGCGATTTGAAGAATGCTAGGTGCGGGGATGGGTTCACCTTCTTCCTGCCAAGCTTCTAGATACATTTCGAGCACTTCTTCGCCATGTCGAATGGCTTCTGCGCGGGTTTGGCCGTGGGTACAGGGCATGACAACGCGATTGGCAAACTCTGGAATCGTCACGAGGAAAAGTTGATCCTCGTCAGACCATTGGACGATCGTACTGTATCGATTCATGAATCTTCCTCCTTTAACTCGTCGAGTTCGGCTAACAATATTGACAACTGCTTCTCTCTCATAGCGTGGCACATCATCTCCGTCTTTGCCTGGAATTGTTAATGTCTTCCCAATCAAAGGATGCTGCCATCTCTCATGGCTGCCTTTTCCGCGTTTTGGCAAATAAATAAAGCCCTCACGGGTAATCTGAGCTTTTAACTCGCGAATTTTTCTAGGCATGGTGATTGTCTATTTTCTACCTCCATTTTCTCACTTAGCCATTTATTTTAATTTTTCCTTGACCCATTCTCGCAGTTGGTTGTCGGGGCGATCGCGCTTTAAAATTTATCCATCAAATCTTTTTCTTGGGCATAGACATCTCGTAGCTGTTGCAGCGCCGCCTCAGAAATTGCCGATTTAACTGTAGCTAGGAGTTGGGCCCACTCCAGCAAGCTGTCAACTGAAACAGCTTTTTTGAACTTGTAGGTGTAGAATTTAGTCCAAAATGCAGGTGCTTGCTTGCTTTTCCAGCGTTTGTACCATCTGCCAAAATCTTGAGGTGCGATCGGCTTTACTTCTAAAATAGGGGGAAAATCGGCGTAGCTGACAAAACGGCTGATGCCTTTGGCGTGCACGTAAACCATGTAGCGACAGCATTCAATGCGGTAAATCTCGTCTGCTGAGATATTGAACAGGAGTGCAACTGTTTCTTCTGTGACAAATCTCGCCAGGGGATGCAGGATTGGCGATTTGTGGAGAATTTTTGAGCAGGTGAGGGTGCTTGATTTTAGCTGGGATGATGCTATCATGGCTGGTAGACAGCTAGTAACTGTCTATTTAATTTTTGAAGGCGATCGCCCTTAGTTGTCCAGACGTGAGGCGATCGCTTTTTCAGATATCTAATATTAAACGACAGCAGATTGTCATTTGTCAAGTAAGTATGAGCAAAGGCTTGGTGAGGTTGCGGATTCGGGAGTTTGCAGACCAGAACGGCTGGACACTTAAGGAAGTTTCAGATCGATCGGGTGTTGGTTACAGCACCATTAGAAACTACGCCCAATGTCAAGGCATGACAACCGTTAATTTTGCCTACTTGCACAGGCTGGCTCGCATTTTCGATATTATGATTGAGGATTTGGTGGAGATTTTAGAGGAGTAGCCGATCGCCGCTAAGTATTCTTGGTCAAAATAATCTATCTTTACAAAAACACTACGCAATTGCATGAATTGTCAAGCATGGGTTTAGTAAGAATTAAAGTCAGAGAACTAGCGGCCGAGAAAGGGTGGACATTAAAGGAAGTTTCAGAACGTTCTGGCGCGGTGTACAACACTGTCAAGCATTATGCCCGCTGTCCAGGGCTGACAACGGTTGACTTCACTTTGCTGCGGAAGTTAGCTCGGACTTTTGATGCGATGATTGAGGATTTGGTTGAGGTTTTGGAGGAATAGGTCGATCGGCTTTTAGTTGTCTAGACCGGGGGCGATCGCTTTTTCAGATGCAATTATCTTAAAACGCAACTGCATTATTTGTCAAGCATGGGTTTAGTCAGAGTAAAAGTGCGAGAGTTAGCGGCCGAGAGGGGCTGGACATTCAAGGAGGTGGCTGAGCGATCGGGCGTGATCTACAGCACCATAACCAGTTATGCTCGTCGTTCAGAAATATCAATGGTTGACTTTACCGCCCTGTACAAGTTAGCGCGGGCGTTTGATGTGATGATTGAGGACTTGGTGGAGATTATTGAGGAATAGGTCGATCGGCTTTTCCACATTTCCACTATAAACCCTTTCGTTTCGTCTTGTCAAGACGCGCTTAAGCACTTTGCATCGCAGCTAAAAGCTCAGCTTAAAGGTGCTAAGATTTAGTCAAAGTTGTTAATCTCCCGTTACCTTTGTGACAATCAAGCAATTTGTTTCGGGGCCTCGGATTCATCTGTGGGATCAATCTAAAATCTAAAATTTAAAATCTAAAATTGGATGACTAGAGCCAGTACCGCCATCGGGGTGAGCCCCATCATCAAGGAAATTGTGCAGAAAAAGGCGCTAGCAACCCGACTAACGCTGAAGGAAATTATCTATGTCGGGATGCTGGCGATTGATGAGTTGGACGAAAAGCGCCTGCAAGAATTGGCTGACAAGGTGCATCAGATGCAGGTCAATGGGGAGATATGAGGGGAGAAGGGCGATTCCCTACGGGATAGCTACGCTTCACACACTTCGGGGGAACCAAGGCAAGGGCGCTCCTATGGAATTCGTCTACTGAAACAAATTCTCATTTTTTTACCAATAAATTGGGGTCTTCTTCTCCTCAACAGGAGCGTTTTCCCATCTAGTATTTGTACCCGTTTCGACGCTCTTAGCCCCACACAGTCTGCTCAAATCAACTATCGTGCTATCAGAGCGCTGATAAAAACAAAAAGGTCGATCGTTGTATTGAGCATGGGGTGGAGCAAAAATAGCAGGCATGGAAAAGCGCTCAGAAGACTGCCTTGGCATTGAGGATACTGGAACTTTCATTTCGGTGGTTGGCTCTGATGGTTTTGCACGGGCTGCCTCGGCCGTTACCATTCCTGACAGTAGCAGAAATGCAACCGAAAGCAGGAGGAGATTCGAGTGTTTCATATTACTTTTCGACAATCTTGCTTCTCAGACTATTGACAAATCCCAGCACTTCGGCTTTATCTGGTGGATTGACCCTATTTTTATCGAGAGCTTGGGATATATCATTAGCAAAAGCATTAAATTCACTGTCCGTCAGACCTCCATCCATTCCACTATGGGAAAGCTTCATAGTCCGCCCTGTATAAACACAAGGCCCCCCTGCTGCTTGGCAGAATTGATCCACTAACAACTGACGCAGCCTCTGTTTTGAGTTTGTGCTCAAGCCAATAAAGTATTTACCAATTAGTTGGTCATTGAATATGAAACTTGCTGCATCATCAATGACTGTTGCGATCGCGTTGTAGCCTCCTAACCTAGTGTAGAGAGATCTTTCTGAAGAACCTTGTGCTATCAGATCTGTAGTTACTTTTTCTGCTGATTCTTGTGCTGACATCACCGGCGTAGAACGAGCGAAACTAGGGCTTAATCTGAAAGTGGTCACAACTATGACTGTGATACAAATTAATGTCAATAACGTTGCCAAAGATTTACTGAGTTTCATTTAAAAATCTCCATTTGTGATGGTAATAGGGTTAATTGAATCTTCAGCAATAAGTCATTTACAGATACATAGGCTTAAGAAGCCGGAAGCCTAAGTCTAAGTTCAACTAAACTTAGTCTTTCTATTCGTGCGATGGTAAAGAGCGATCGCTCGTCACATCAATTGGATAACTTTACCATCTAATTATCTTATGGTATATTTCTTGATATTTCTTAATTAAGTCAGTATTTGCTGATTGACTTCACATTCACATTGTGTTGCCTCTTGTCAAGACGCGCTTAAGCATTTTTCCCCACAGCTAAAAGCTCGGGTGCAAAGTGCTAAGATTCGATCGAAGTGGTTAATCTCCGGTTAGTTTTGTGACCAGAACCAGTACCGCCCTCGGGGTGAGCCCCATCATCAAGGAAATTGTGCAGAAAAAGGCGCTAGCAACCCGACTAACGCTGAAGGAAATTTTCTATGTCCGGATGCTGGCGATTGACCAGTTGGACGAAAAGCGCTTGCAATAATTGGCCCATCGGGTGCATCAGATGCAGGAGAATGGGGAGATTTGAGGCGATGAGGACGATCGCCCTTTTGGTGAAGTGACGTTCGGGGCGATCTCACTTCTCAAAACTTCAAGAACTGGCGAGCTTAGCTTCTTGATTGCTTGTATGCTCTTAGCCAATTTAAGCCGCGCTTAGCACCTAGTTTTTTCTGCATATCTTCCAGAGAACTGTAAACACGCTTATCGCGGATCAGCTTTGCGTATCCATCTTTAACTCCAGGGATTGAGGTAAGGTCAGATTTTGGATTGTTAATAAAATCCAAGAAATCTGTAACGTCTTGAGGCTCAACAACTCTTTCGTTCAGCTTTGACTGCAAAACAGCTTGTTCAATAGCCTTTTCTGCTTCTGGTTGTTTGGCTGCAATCACAAACACCCACAGCCTGACTAGATTAGCTGCCTTAGCTGCTTCATAGATGGGTAAACCAGTTAACAAATGGTAGTGATCTTCTTCATCGGTGAGACAAACAATCGGCAGAGACAGGTTAAAGTTCCAATCAGTTAGAGATTGCGAAACTTTTTTGATGATTGAGGTTGAAGTTCCTGACTTTTCTTGAGCAATTTCTATCTGATTTAAGACTACAAAAGAAGGTTGGCTCTCAATTTTTTTGTAAAAGTTGACCATGTTACTTACTGCTATTCCTTTCTAAGTGATCTATTTGGCTGACGATTTGTTTGGTCAAAGTTGAAAATTGTGTTGCTACACTACTCGCTCCTTTATTCTGCTCAGCAAATAAAGAAAGAGGTTTGCGATCATGAGAAGCTTGACCAACAGCGGTAGCTCGCTTTATCTCTGGAAGAAGAGGGATATCTCGAAATACCTTAGAAACTAAAGCTTTTATAGTAGTGTGCAGCTTAACATTTTCAACCATCATAGGAATTATTCCTAAAATATTTCCTCTCCTACCATCGGTATTATCGTGAATCTCTTTTGCATCTTTTATGGGTATCCTAATTGCATATACTGAGAGATACTCCATCTGTGACGGTATGATTACATACTGAGCAGCAAGGATACCATTCTGAGTAACAGCAGTCAAGCTAGGTGGCGTATCCATAATTACATACTCATAATCGTTTGATAAACCTGATTTCCAAAGGGCATTATCAAGTTTTTTCTGCCAAAAAACACCTAATTTTAAGATGCTACTGTCTGTTGTTTTGTAACTGCTTGGGAGAACATCTATTCTTCCCTTTGTACTATTAGCAAAATTGAGAATTTTATTTAAAGATGAAGGTTGAATATATTCCTTATAGCTAAAACCGTCTTTATCATAGTCTTCTAAAAAATTAATGAGTTCTTTTCGATCTTTAAAGGAATCCAAAATTTGGACAAACTCTTTCAGATTTGTAGCATTATCTAACTCATCAGCTTTATTAACTCCTAAAGATAAACTAGCATTAGCTTGATCATCCAAGTCAACAACTAAAACTCTATTACCTATTTTGGCTAATTCATAAGCGATGTTAACGACTAACGTGGTTTTGCCAACTCCACCCTTAGCTGTGTAAATTGCAATTGTACGCATTTTAACTGTATCCAAAAAATTTCTAACGAAATTTGCTACTGGTTGAACTTGTTCTGGGTTTTCTATATTGTGCTTACACTTTAGAGTCGCGAACCCTTGTGTATATTCGTAAATCTCCACCGAAAACGGATCAATCAGTATCCCAAATCTTGTATTAGAGTATTTCAGATACGTTTCTAACTGAATGCGAGCTGCCGCATCAAGTCTAGTTTTAGCCGTCTTAATTTCAACCAGAAAGTTAATATAGCGACTCAAGTCTTCTACTAAGAAATCAACTTCTTTTTGAGTCCAAACTAACTGACTATTGGCAGTCAGTTTAGGTACTTTAACCTTAAACTCTGGAATCCAGTGAGAATAACTACTCTTGCGAGGCAAACCCGCCATTTCCAGCATTGTCTGAACCAGATGCAGAGACACATAAGCCTCATTATTCCAGTCAGAAGACAGTTGAACCATGTTGAAGACTGAGGCTTTTCTCTATTATTACCCAAAATGAGGTTTAGATCACAGCGCGATCGCCCTCAGATTCCTGATTAAAAGCTTCAGTTAAGCCAAAGACCTAAAAAAATCCCCCGCCAGAAGGCAGGGGATTTCATTTAATTACCTAGAAACCAGAGTTCAGAATTACCCGAATTTCCCGGCTGTCGAGGCAATTACAAAGGCCGCGTAAGTGAAGACGTTGCCCACAGTAAAGTGAACTAAGCCAACCAAACGACCTTGGACGATGGACAAAGCAACAGGCTTGTCTTTCCAGCGAACCAAGTTAGCCAAAGGAGTGCGCTCGTGAGCCCAAACCAAGGTCTCGATCAACTCTTGCCAGTAACCTCTCCAAGAGATCAGGAACATGAAACCAGTGGCCCAAACCAGGTGTCCGAATAAGAATATCCAGGCCCAGATAGACAGGTTGTTAGTACCATACGGGTTGTAACCGTTGATCAACTGAGAAGAATACAGCCAGAGGTAATCGCGGAACCAGCCCATCAGGTAGGTAGAAGACTCATTGAACTGAGCCACGTTACCTTGCCAGATGCCCAGGTGCTTCCAGTGCCAGTAGAACGTTACCCAAGCTAGGGTGTTCAACATCCAGAATACAGACAGGTACATGGCGTCCCAAGCAGAGATGTCGCAAGTACCGCCACGGCCGGGGCCGTCGCAAGGGAAAGCATAACCGAAGTCTTTTTTGTCCGGCATCAGCTTAGAACCGCGTGCATCCAGAGCGCCCTTGACCAAGATCAAAGTGGTGGTGTGCAAGCCTAGTGCGATCGCGTGGTGAACCAAGAAATCGCCAGGTCCGATCGCCAAGAACAGAGAGTTAGTACCGCTGTTAATCGCGTCCAACCAGCCTGGGAGCCATACGTTACCGTAGTTCGGCCAAGCGGTAGAAGCAATGCTGTCAGGGTTAGACAACAGCACGTCCATGCCGTAGAGAGCTTTTCCGTGAGCAGCTTGGATGAACTGTGCGAACACTGGTTCAATCAAGATTTGCTTTTCAGGAGTTCCGAAAGCAACTACAACGTCATTGTGAACGTACAAGCCGAGAGTGTGGAAGCCCAAGAACAGCGACACCCAGCTCAAGTGAGAGATAATCGCTTCTTTGTGCTGCAACACGCGATCGAGCACGTTGCCTTTGTTTGCTTCAGGATCGTAGTCCCGCACCAAGAAGATAGCTCCGTGGGCGAAAGCGCCGACCATGATGAATCCAGCAATGTACTGGTGGTGGGTGTAAAGCGCAGCCTGAGTCGTGAAGTCCTTACCTATAAAAGCGTAGGGAGGCATCGCGTACATATGCTGTGCTACCAGGGAGGTGATTACGCCCAAAGCGGCGAGGTGCCAGCCCAATTGGAAGTGCAGCGAGTTGTTGTAGGTCTCGTAAATGCCTTGGTGAGGCATATTGAAAGGGCCTTCAACTTTCTTGCCAAAGAAGTCTTTAGCATCGCACATTTCTTTGATGCTGTGACCGATACCGAAGTTAGTCCGGTACATATGACCGGCAACGATAAACAGAACTGCGATCGCCAAGTGGTGGTGAGCGATGTCTGTCAGCCACAGGGATTCTGTTTGAGGGTGGAAGCCACCCAAGAAAGTCAGAATTGCGGTTCCCGCGCCTTCGGAAGTACCGAAGACATGGCTCGCTGCATCTGGGTTCTCGGCGTATACGCCCCAGTTACCCGTGAAAAACGGAGCCAAACCGGCCGGGTGAGGTGGGGTAGACAGGAAGTTGTCCCAACCTACGTGCTGTCCGCGAGATTCGGGGATAGCAACGTGAACCATGTGACCAGTCCAAGCCAAAGAGCTGACACCGAACAAACCAGCCAAGTGGTGGTTGAGGCGAGATTCAGCATTTTTGAACCAAGACAAGCTGGGGCGGTACTTGGGCTGGAGGTGCAACCAACCTGCGAACAGGAAGACAGCCGCCAGTAGTAGCAAGAAGATAGCTCCTTGATACAGGTCGGCGTTTGTCCGAATCCCTTGGGTGAACCACCAATGGTAGACACCGGAGTAAGAGATATCCACCGGGTTAGAAGCGCCCCCTTGAGTGAAAGCTTCTACAGCCGGAGCGCCGAATTGCGGGTCCCAAATCGCGTGAGCGATCGGGCGGACGTTTAGGGGGTCTTTAATCCACTGTTCAAAGTTACCTTGCCATGCTACGTGGAACAGGCTGCCCGAAGTCCACAAGAAAATGATTGCTAGGTGGCCGAAGTGAGAAGCAAAAATCTTTTGGTAAAGATTTTCTTCGGTCATGCCATCGTGGCTTTCAAAGTCGTGCGCTGTGGCAATCCCGTACCAGATCCGCCTTGTGGTCGGGTCTTGGGCAAGGTCTTGGCTAAATTTTGGAAATTTCGTTGCCATAAGCCTTGATTAATCCTGAATCCTGAACAAAGTTGAAGGGATTCGGTTCGGAGTTTGGATTCAGAGTTTGAGATTCCTCCCAAATCCCGAATCCAAAACCTAGGGGTAGTTTACCCTACCGAAATGATTCGCGCTAGGAAAAATGCCCACGTAGTGACAATTCCTCCCAGGAGGTAGTGAGCTACACCCACAGCCCGACCCTGAGTAATGCTCAGAGCGCGAGGCTGAATCGACGGAGCTACCTTGAGCTTGTTGTGAGCCCAAACAATCGACTCAATAAGTTCTTGCCAGTAGCCGCGGCCGCTGAACAGGAACATCAAGCTGAAGGCGAACACGAAGTGTCCGGCTAGGAACATCAGACCGTAGGCCGACAGTGCCGAACCGTAGGACTGAATCACCTGAGAAGCTTGCGCCCAAAGGAAGTCCCGCAGCCAGCCGTTAATCGTGAGCGCACTTTGTGCGAAATTGCCGCCAGTGATGTGAGAAATTGTGCCGTCTGGCGATACTGTTCCCCACACGTCCGACTGCATTTTCCAACTAAAGTGGAAAATCACGATCGAGATGGAGTTGTACATCCAGAACAAGCCTAGGAACACGTGATCCCAACCTGAAACTTGGCAGGTGCCGCCACGGCCCGGGCCGTCGCAAGGGAACCGGAAGCCTAAGTTGCCTTTGTCAGGAATCAAGCGAGAACTGCGTGCAAACAACACGCCCTTCAAGAGAATCAGGACTGTAACGTGAATGGTGAAAGCGTGGATGTGGTGGATCATGAAATCCGCCGTACCCAACTCGATCGGCATCATTGCTACTTTGCCGGCGACTACTACTGCACCGCCGCCAAAAGCGTGGCTGACGATTTCCGTAGCATTAGGCGCTGTTGTGCCCGGAGCCAAGGCGTGGATGTTTTGCACCCACTGGGCAAATATCGGACGCAACTGAATCCCGGTATCCGAGAACAAATCTTGAGGACGACCGAAAGCCCGCATCGTGTCGTTGTGAACGTACAAACCGAAGCTGTGGAAGCCCAAGAATATACAAACCCAGTTTAGGTGAGAGATGATTGCATCTCTGTGACGGAGTACGCGGTCGAGCAAGTTATTAACGTGCTGCGCCGGATCGTAGTCCCGCACCATGAAGATTGCTGCGTGAGCGGCTGCACCGACGATCAGGAATCCGCCAATCCACATGTGGTGGGTGAACAGCGATAGCTGAGTCGGATAGTCAGTCGCGATGTACGGATACGGAGGCATCGAGTACATGTGGTGAGCCACGATGATGCTCAGAGATCCCATCCAGGCCAAGTTCCACGACAGTTGGCAGTGCCAAGACTGCGTGAAGATTTCGTACATCCCCTTGTGGCCTTCGCCTGTGAAGGGGCCTTTGTGAGCTTCCAGAACTTCTTTAAAGCTGTGGCCGATGCCCCAGTTAGTGCGGTAGAAGTGACCGGCGACGATGAACAGCACTGCCAACGCTAAGTGGTGGTGCGCTGTATCTGTCAGCCACAAACCGCCTGTGGTGGGGTTCAGACCGCCTTTGAAGGTCAGGAAGTCGGCATAAGCGCCCCAGTTGAGGGTGAAGAAGGGCGTTAGACCTTTAGCGAAGCTTGGGTAGATGTCTGCCATCAAGCTCGGTGTCAAAATCCACTCGTGTGGCAGCGGGATATCGGCAACTGTTTTGATCAGCTTACCGCCGACTGTCAGAGGTGCGCCTGCATCGATCGCGTCCATGCAAGCGTTGATCGGCAGCGAAACGTGAATCTGCTGTCCGGCGTAGCCCAAGCAACCGCAGCCTAGCAAACCTGCCAAGTGGTGGTTCATCATCGATTCCACGTTCTGGAACCATTCCAGTTTCGGAGCGCGGACGTGATAGTGGAACCAACCGGCAAACAGCATCAAAGCTGCCATTACCAGGGCGCCGATCGCAGTGCAATATAGCTGGTATGAGTTAGTGATGCCGTTGGCGCGCCACAGTTGGAATAGACCAGAGGTGATCTGAATCCCGTGAAAGCCGCCGCCTACATCTGCATTTAAAATTTCTTGACCAAAAATCGGCCAGACCACTTGAGCGCTGGGCTTGATGGCTGTAGGATTTGTCAGCCAAGCTTCGTAATTGGAAAATTTAGCGCCGTGGAAATATGCGCCACTCAACCATACGAAGATTACTGCCAAGTGGCCGAAGTGAGCGCTAAAGATTTTGCGCGAAACGTCTTCTAAGTCACTTGTATGACTGTCAAAGTCGTGAGCGTTAGCGTGGAGGTTCCAAATCCAAGTGGTGGTTTTTGGTCCCTTAGCTAGAGTGCGATCGAAATGACCGGGTTTTGACCACTTCTCGAAAGAAGTTGGAACCGGATTCTTATCGACTACTACCCTAGCTTTTACCTCTCGCTCTGGAGGACTAATGGTCATGAAGACTCTCCTCTCGGTAAGACAAGGAACGAGAACTGAATAATGTACCTGACACTCCCCGTGCTTGATTAGGCGGGGGATTCTCGGGAAAGCCGACACTGCTTGCACTTCACTCTTTGCAGAGCTAGACGCAGGTGCATCGTCTCCCCAAGCATTTTGCTTCTTTGAAGAAGCCAGTTTCCCAGTGTCGCTAACAATGTGCCTGGGTACTGCCAACTCTTCTCGCCAGATATGCAGCCCATCGCCTCCTTGATTCAGACTTGATACGGCTGCTCCTTTTGAGGGAGTTTTATGAATTATAAGCTTGCTAGAGAAGTATTAATCGCTTGTTAACAATACTTAAAAAAGGCTCAATTCTTGATGTAATAACGCCTTTAAATTCCACAGTCCCTCGAAAAAGTCAAGGGGTACTGCCATTAACTTTACAAAACTCAAAGATCAAGTAATTGAGGAATACTCATTTGTAGATATATGTTGTGGAAAACGGCTGCGGGAATTAATAGTCGGAGACGATAGGTTGCCCGCTGCTGCCTCAATCCTGGCTCCTACCCGCTTTTGGAATTCATGAGCTGCAATTCCCCAATACTAAATTCATTTTTGGGCTATAGTTCCCTATGAGAAGGCTTCTAGGAGTATGGTTGCGTGATTGGGATCAATTGGCACAGAACGGTTGCGGGCAGGCTGCTGGCATTGTTCGCAGCAGCAGTATTAATTTTGGGTTTAGCAAGTTGTGGCGCGGGCCACCCCGAATTGCCCAAATCAGGGAACAAGAGCGGCTCAGCTACCGCCGAGGTAAATAAAATTTCAGAGGTTTCTCCCCCAGAAGCCATTCAACAACTGCGTCAGGCTCTAAAAATCTACCAGCCTCAAGTTAGTATTTTGAATCCAAAACCTGACGAAGTGCTTCAGGATATAAATGTGTCTGTTCAGTTCCAAGTTAAGGACTTGCCCATTTTCAAAGATGCAAACTTGGGCTTGGGCCCCCATCTGCAAGTTTTATTAGACAACCAACCTTATGCAGCAGTTTACGACATCAACCAACCTTTAACGCTGTCGGGTTTAGAACCAGGAACCCATACCCTGCAAATGTTTGCCGCTCGCCCTTGGGAAGAAAGCTTTAAAAACGAAGGTGCAGCAGCCCAAACCACCTTTCACATTTTTACCAAAACAGACGACAATAATCCCGATCGAACATTGCCCCTATTAACGTACAACAGCCCCCAAGGCAGCTACGGCGCAGAACCCATCCTGCTCGACTTTTACTTGACAAATGCCCCCCAGCACCAAGTGGCGCAAGAAAATTCCCAAGATGAAATACTCGATTGGAAAATTCGAGCCACAGTCAACGGCGAAAGCTTTGCGATCGACCAGTGGCAACCTATATATCTTAAAGGATTCAAACCAGGGAAAAACTGGGTACAGCTAGAATTAATTGACGAACGGGGAAATATCGTCAAAAACGCCTTTAATAATACAGTCAGACTGATAAATTACGAACCGCTCGGTCAAGACACTCTTTCAAAATTACTGCGAGGCGAACTAACAGTAGCAGAAACTCGCGGTATAGTCGATCGTGCTTACCAGGCGCCCGAACCCAAACCAACCCCAACCCCCGAACCACAACCGACACCTGCATTAGAAAAAACACCAGTTGTCCAACCCCCACCAGCGGTTCCAGAAACCCCAGTTACCCAACCGAGCTTAGAAGAGCCAGCAGTCGCTCCGGCAGTTGCTCCAGTTCAAGTAATAGAACCCACACCGACAGCAACCCCCCAACTCGAAGCGCCGAAAATTGTAGAACCCGTTCAAGTAATAGAACCCGCACCGACAGCAACTCCACAGTTAGAAACCCCGAAAATTGTAGAACCCGTTCAAGTAATAGAACCAAAAGCAACAGCATCTCCCGAAGCAAAAAAACAGGAATATAAAGGATACTACAATCGGTTCCGCAACTTTTTGCGTCAAGTTGTCGAACCTGCTACTCCTTCAGAGCCACCAACCCTGCCAGAAATAACAGAAAAAGCTCCAGTACCAAAAGTAATTGCTCCCACGAGCCCAGAACCGTCTCCCAATCTTTTACCGCCAACGCCACCAGTTGCCACTGAAACTCCTAGCCAACCAACCAGCGAATTAGCCTCTCCCGAAACAACAGTTTCCCAACCAGAAAATCAGCCCAAATCCGAACAAAAAGTCGAATTTGCCACCTAACAAAAACTTTCTGGGCTTCGTGGCATGGGCGTCCCGCCCGTCCTCCATCTGCGGTCAAAAATCAAAAATTAGGACAATCGAAAATGACCTATCTCGAAACTGCCGCCAAATTCTACAGCGATGTTGCCGAAACCCCCCAAATCGGACTTTGCTGCGTCCAAAGCAGTCCCTTGCAATTGCCAGGATTAAAAATTCCCGAACAAATGCAAGAAATGAATTACGGCTGTGGCACAACCGTTCACGCCGCCGAACTCGTGGGCAATCCCTTCGTACTTTATGTAGGCGTCGGCGGCGGCCTAGAAGCACTACAATTTGCATATTTTTCAAGACACAAAGGAGCGGTTATTGCCGTCGATCCCGTTGCAGCAATGCGAGACGCGGCTGCACGAAACTTGCAAATAGCCGCCCACGAAAATGATTGGTTTGATCCGAGTTTTGTAGAAATTTGTGAAGGCGATGCTTTTGCGTTGCCAGTGCCGGATGCTTCTGTAGATGTTGTCGCCCAAAACTGCTTGTTTAATATCTTTGAACCCGCAGATTTAGCTAAAGCATTAAAAGAGACTTATCGGGTATTAAAACCCGGTGGCAGATTGTTGATGAGCGATCCGATCGCAACTCGGCCAATTCCGCAGCATTTGAAGCAAGACGAACGCTTGCGGGCCTTGTGTTTGTCCGGTGCTCTGACATACGCAGAATACGTTCAACACCTTGTAGACGTTGGTTTTGGACAAGTCGAAGTGCGGGCGCGCCGTCCTTACCGATTGCTGGACAAACACAATTATCAATTGGATGCAGATTTGCTGTTAGAAAGCCTGGATTCGGTGTCTTTCAAAGTGGATGTACCGGATGACGGAGCTTGCATTTTCACTGGCAAGACGGCGATTTATAGGGGCATGGAAGAGCTGTTTGATGACGGGGCTGGTCACATTTTGCAGCGAGGCGTTCCGGCAGCGGTGTGCGATAAAACTGCTGGGAATTTGGGGGGATTGATGCCGGATCGGGTGTTGATTACTGATTCGACTTGGCATTATAACGGCGGCGGTTGCTGTTAGGTGAAAAAACGGCGGTTTAAACCGCGCCTGCACAAATGAAGCTGCTTGAAACCGCGCAGGCGGGTTTTGTCTGTGTACCCGTAAACTGTGCGATTTCTGAGCGCCCGGTATATTTGCCAGTCTGGTATAGAGAGGTTTTCAACCGCATGAGGTACAATCAGTAAAAGCAATGTGCTAACTCGCTGTCTTGTAGTTGGTAGTCAAATACGCTAGACTACCCTGTTGGGTCGGGTATCCTAACAAGAGAGAGTTAATGACTAGAAGCATCTCTACAGTAGATTTATTTTGTGGTGCTGGAGGACTAACGCATGGGTTTGAACAAGCAGGTCTTCCAGTGAAAGCTGGATATGATATCGATCCCGCGTGTAAATTTCCATACGAACACAACAACAAAGCAAAATTTATATTACAAGATGTCGCAAATATCAGCGGTTCTGAGTTGGGAGAACATTTTTCTACAAGTAGTATAAACATTTTAGCAGGATGCGCTCCCTGTCAACCATTTTCAAGTTATTCAAGACGCTACAACGATCAACAATTGAAGTGGAAACTATGCCGCGATTTTGCTCGTCTGATTGAAGAATCCCAACCAGATGTTATTTCTATGGAAAATGTACTTCAGTTAAAACATCATTCAGTTTTTTATGAATTTATTAACCAGTTGAAAAAGTTAAACTATTGCTTTGAATCTTATGAAGTTAACTGTCTAGATTATGGAGTACCTCAATCTCGAAAGCGATTAGTGTTACTTGCTTCAAAATTTGGCAAAATTAATTTAATTCCAGCGACACATCAGCCAGAACTCTACAAAACAGTACGAGAAACTATTGAACACCTTGAACCCCTTTCTGCGGGTCAAGCTTCTACAAGAGATTGGCTACATAGATGTAGTAAACTTTCTGAATTAAATCAGCGTCGTATTCGTGCTTCCAAACCTGGAGGAACTTGGCGAGATTGGCCTAAAAACTTAATCGCAGAATGCCACTTAAAAACAAGTGGTAAAACTTATCCAGCAGTGTATGGTAGAATGGAATGGGATAAACCTAGTCCAACTATCACTACGCAGTGTTTTGGTTTTGGTAATGGTCGGTTTGGTCATCCCGAACAAGATAGGGCTATCTCTCTGAGAGAAGCAGCTTTATTACAAACCTTTCCGCCAGCCTATCAGTTTGTAGCCTATGATAAACCAGTGGCGATCGATATAGTAGGGCGATTGATTGGCAATGCTGTGCCTGTCAAACTTGGTCAAGTTATTGCCAAAAGCATCCTAAATCATATTGAAGACTTTAGTTAAGGAGTGCCGAAAGTAGATGAATCCAAGTAGTCTTGATTTGATAAATATTGTTTAATATTTTGCAGTATTTGCCTTAAATATGTGACCGTCTTATTCTTAATTTCTAATAACTCATCTGCAGTTTTATCTTTCCCTACCTCTGCAAAAGATTTCAAGCCATGTGCTAAATCATTTCTATTTGACTTAATTATCAACAAATCTATTCCGTCACCTGTTTTGGCAGAGTCAGTTCTATGTAAAAATCCATACTCAGTTGCCGTAGTTCGTATTTTTCTACCATCAAGGTTTCCAGAAAAAAGATCTTCTTTATCAAAACCAGCAATAATAATGTCAATGGAAATAGCTGTTATGCTTGAAAATATTTTGTCAGGATCTCGCTTCTTTAAGTTCTTGAGGACTATTTTTTTAAGTTCAGGTCTAATTTGGTCGTAGGAAACTCTTTGACCTTGGAGTTCATCAAATATTGCTTGGATCGCGTTTCGCATTGTTGATTCCACTAGGTTATAGAGCAACAGAAAACCACTAGCTTTTAACGTCTTAATTAACTCAGAATCAATTTCTTTAATTTTAGAAATTCCTCCCTGACCTTGCATACTTAATTTAGTAGTTCCCTGTTCCAAACTCTTCAAGAACATAAAATATTTGCTCACTTCTTTAGAACGTTCATTGAAGTCCTGAAATAATGTGCTAGTCATGCTTTACCGAGAAGTCGATCGCGAACATATTCAATCCGCTTAATTACTTTAGGTTTAGAGTTACTTGCGTCAGAAGTAGTATATTCCTTGAATTCTGGTGAGTCAAGCCATTTCATTGACTTTGGCACAAGATCATTTTTTTCTCTTAAGGCAAGTGCAACACCTACAGAAATTGCCTCAAATCGAATTCTTGGTGTTTTAACATGACCTTTTGATTTGCTAAATCCATTGGAAAAGTATTTTTCAACAAAGTCTAACATTGTATGAAATTCAGAGCGCATACCATCTTGGTCAATTCCATTATGGTTATGTGCTTCTAGATATTCATTAAGAAATTCATTAACTCGTTTGTCAAAGTTTTTATAATTATTTAAATATGCAAAAAAACGAAGGACAAATTCTTCGGGTTCCCGTTTGCGGACAAGTGCCTCCGACAAGGGGCATAGTTTAATAAATGGCGTTGCTGAATTACGGTATGATACGGGCAAAAATACGAGAGGGAACCCGAAAATGATTTTTGAGATTTTGATG
>NZ_JAUBTB010000054.1:0-54554 GCF_036704965.1 Microcoleus sp. F10-B2
TATGTAGGTCTTTTAAGATTGTCAAATTTTTGTTTGAATTTTTTACTAACGAACATAAATTTGATTTCCCCAAAATACATAAATATAATTGCACGGAAAAAATTAATTAGGATTGCTCTAGGTCTAGAAAATCATTTAGGATTGCTATAGCAGGAGGCAGGAGGCAGGAGGCAGGAGGCAGGAGGCAGGAGGCAGGGCAGAGGTAATCAGAGCAAGGGTTTCAGCCATCGATCTCGTCCTAACAAGCCCATGCCAAAGTTAGAGTATTCGTAGCTTTGACCGGGTTCGCTCAGCAGCGTGATTTCTGCTAGATCTGCATACATTTCCTGCGCCGTGTAGTGAAGTTGACACTCCCCGGCTTTGAAGGCGCGGGGATTCTTGGATCAATCAGTCGAACTTATCTCTGTTTTGCTGCCATCAAAGAGTAGAGATCGGTCTGTCCCCAAGCGTTGATTTCGGTGTGCCCCACCGTATTTAAATTCAAATTAATTCCTGCTTGCTTCAACCCTTTAACCAAAATATTGCGAGCTGCGTTGTAGTCACGATCTAACGTCGCACCGCTATCGCAAATATGGGTTCTGGTTGATAGCGTTTTCTTGATAGTATTGCCACAACTTGAAAAATCTTGCGAGGTGTATTGAGGTGGAACAGCAATTACTGTTTTGCCGTACACATTTCCAAAATACTCTAACCATTGAGCAAATTGTGACCACGCTGCATCGCTAATCGACTTAGCAAGTTTATGGTTTTTGACCATATTCCGTACTTGAAGGTCTTCGTAGGCTACAAAATCGCGCTTATTTTACCGCGCCGGGCGCCGTCTTTATAACGAAGTCTTTACGCTGCCGACTAACCTTCAGGTGCTTTCTTCCTAACTTGTCGATCGCTTTTATTCGATTGCCAGAGCTTTTCTTCTTCCCTTGAAACTCGCTTTTGCAATCTCTTCAAAGCTTTTTCACTTTTTCGGAGGTGGCGAGGGTTCGCGACTGTTTCACCATCGCTATCGGTATAGAAATGGTTCAATCCCACGTCTATTCCAATAGCTTTACCAGTCGGAATAAGTTCCTCTTTTCGCTCCACATTGATGCAAAGTTGTGCGTAGTATCCGTCGGCACGACGCACAACTCTGATTCGCTTAATTTCATCGGGTGCATAGAAATGCAAATCCCGACTACCGACTAATTTGAACTTTCCAGCAGCAAAGCCGTCCTTAAATGTCAAACATCTTTTGTCGGCAGAAAGCAGCCATCCTGATGTTTTGTATTCGACAGAGCGAGTATTTTTCTTAAACTTTGGGTAGCCTTTTTTGCCTGGTGTTTTTGCTTTGCAATTAGCGAAAAAACGTTGGATAGCAAAAATGGCACGTTCGGCACAAGCCTGACGTGCCATTGAGTTAAGCTTGCCTGCCCATTCAAACTCTTTTGCCATAATGGCGCATTGTTTGTACAGATCAATTAGCTTAACTCCTTGATTGTCTATCCAATATCTAAGAGTTTTGTTTCGGACAAATTGAGCTGTTCTGATCGTCTCGTCGATGACCCGATATTGCTCGGCTTTGCCTTTCAACTTAAACTCTAGAACTATCATGACAAAATCTTATCACTTTTGCGAAAGCTTTTAGTTACAAAATACGTATATTTAACAATTATTTGCAATAAGTGGAAATTAAAGCCGTCCTAGAAGGACGGGGCTTTAGACCCAATTTTTTGGTAAATTGTACCAGCATTAGGAATAGCAGAAACGGTGTCGCTGAGGTTGCCAAATCCTTTGATGTAATGATGTCCTTGGCCAACTACTCCGATCGTTAAAGCCAGTTTTTCTCTCTTGCTTAGATAATCCTGCGTCATTCGATCGATTTTAGACTCCAAAGTTTGATAATCCTGGATTATCAATTAAAAATAATTGATAAGTAATTCCGCCGGAAAAACAGAATACCCAGAACCCCGACTTTTTTAAGAAGTTGGTATCTAAAGCGCGATCGTATTTTACGTTTACAAAACTTACGCAAAGATAAGCCCAGAGGCATCTAAGTTTTACCGTCACTTTCGATAGAATTCTTTTTGGGTGTCCCACCCGCCCGAAAAATAAAATTTAGATGCCCAAAAGCTTACTATCCATAGGGCGAAGCACACGGTACCTTACCCTCGGCCTACTATCTCGCGATCCATCCTCCCTCCCCGAGGATCAATCCCAAATAGCCGTTGCTAATATTCGTCACTCATGTATGACTTGACTGATGTCACGATCTACGCGAAACTTTACATACCACTGATGTATTGCTTCTACCTATTAATAAGTTCTGTTAAGTTGTGACTCAAAACCTATCAATTAGTCAAAATTGATATAGCGCTTTGCCAGTCAGCCAACTCTCAAGAAGCTACTTCAGGAGGCATCGTCCCTGGCTTGCTGGTGTCGGTGTCTGATCTCACTATTCCTATTCAGTCAGCCCGAACTATGGAAACACTAGAGTTTGTGATCTATCCAGATGGTCGCGTACAGGAAACAGTCACCGGCATTGTCGGTGCTTCCTGCGCTGAGGTAACGGCTGCAATTGAAGCTCAGCTCGGCGTGGTGCTTCATCAAGAGTCAACATCTGAGTATTTCACGCAAGCGCTGCATCAGTCAGCCGAAGCGACGGCCCAAGTGGCTTTTAGCGATTGGTAATTTTTTTTGTTGAGTTCACTTAAATTTTTTTGGAATCACCATGTCACACTTTAGCCAAATTAAGACCCAGATCCGCAATTTGAATTCTTTGGAAGCTGCTTTAACTGACTTGGGTATCGACTGGAAGTCGGGCCCGACTGAGGTGCGCGGCTATCGCGGCCTAACCAGCACCGCTGAGGTGGTGATTGAGCAAGAAAACGGCTACGACGTAGGTTTTAGCTGGAACGGGACTGAGTATGAATTGGTGGCTGACTTGCAGTTTTGGCAGCAAGCTTGGTCTGTAGACCGTTTTCTGAATAAGGTGACTCAGCGCTACGCTTACCATACTGTGGTGAATGAAAGCGCTAAGCAGGGTTTCCAAGTTTCTGAGCAAAAGCAAAATCAAGACGGTTCGCTCCGCTTGGTGGTGCAGCGCTGGTGCGCTTAATAGTTTTGCGAGATTTTTGCAACAATCTTGTCTCATCAAAGTCCGCCTCTGCGGACTTATTTACTCTTGTGGGGGTCTAAATGTCTGAGCTTTCTGGACTCGGAATAGATACAGCAAGCGACCGCTCTGGTTTAGAGCCGGAGTTGGGAGGTTTTTTGCGGGATGCGCCCGATCGCTCTGGTTTGGAACCGGAATTGGGCGGCCTGTTGCGCCAAAAAGGTGTCTATGTTGATGAGATTACCTGCATTGGCTGCAAGCACTGCGCTCACGTTGCTCGCAATACTTTTTATATTGAACCGGATTACGGTCGATCGCGCGTAGTTCGACAAGACGGGGATTCTGAAGAGTTGATTGCTGAGGCGATCGATACTTGTCCGGTGAATTGCATTCACTGGGTTGATTACACCGAACTCAAGAATCTGGAAGAGGAACGCAAGGATCAGGTGATTCCTGTCGTTGGCTTTCCCCTTGAGTATGCGACGATTCGGGCCCGCGGTCGCCAGCGGAAAAAAGCTAAATTGGGCGATCGCAAGTTCAAAGGTAGCCCTTGAAATCCCCAATTCCCATCCGCAGCTTGAAACCTGTGGATCAAACAACAAAAACAGCCCGCGCGGGCTGTTTTTTGTATACATTGTATAATTAAGGTTTATTTGAGAGGATGGTGCTCAGCGAGAATTTTCTCAACTCTAGCTTCGTCGATTCTGGCGGTTAATGTTGATGCCTCGTTGTTATCGCGAATCGTTTTTGCTAAAGTAAAAGACGAGCCGACTGAAAAAGTTAAACCCATACCCATAAAAGCTTTCTGCCAGGGGTCTACCTGTAAATAAATGATACCTACAGTAGTTGCGGAAAGGGCAAGAATAAAAGAAACCCAGCACTGAAGTATCCAAGCATTAGTATCTTTTTGGCGTATGATTTGTTTCTGCATAGTGCCTCTAGATCAAATATATCTTTTGGTGGATTAACTTAAAGCATAGAAAGCGTGAGTGAAGCGGTCAGGAGAGGAAGGGACAGTTTCGATAAGTGAACAGTGCGATCGGGCTTTTTACTAAAAACTAGAACGCTGTAGATAGGGTTTAAGGCTCAAGGAAGACTTGCAGCGAGTGGACAGTTTGAAAACTCCACTAAGGAAAGCTTGTTTTTTCTCAAAATAGCGTAAGGTGCGCCGAAGAGCACCTTACTTCTCCCAGTCGGCCTCCGCAGACTTCGTTTGACTCTCGACAGCGGTTGAAACCGCCGGGTCTTATCTACTTCGTTTGTATAGCCCCGGTTTCAACCGCCGAGTTAGATCTACTTATTTTTCTGCTGAGTCTTCGCTTGTTCGATCGCAATTTCCCTGACTGCTTGGAAAGAACTCAAATTCGACGCACCTTCAATTGCCTTCACCGCCAAATCTTGAACCTGTTTCAAAGCAGAATCCAGTTGTTTCGACAAGCTAGCAAGGCGCGCATCTTGATTTTGAATTGTCTGCAACATCCCTTGAATTTGCAGTTCATAATTTTGCTTTTGCCCTTCAATATCTTTAGCAGACAAATCAGCCTTAACTTTAGCTTGGTAATTGCCAATATTGCGGCCGTTATCTTTCCCGTTCTTGATATTAGCTTCCAGTTCTTTCGGAAAAGCTTCTACCTTCGCTTTCACCTCAGCATAAAGTTTTTCTCGTTCCGAAATAGATTTTTCGCGTTCCGCCCACTGTTTCTCCTGTTCTTGCTGAAACTCTTCGATTTCTTGATACAGCCTTTTCTGGCGCTGTTGGTATTCTTCGATGTCCAGATTTCGCTGAAGATTCAAATCGTAATTATACAATTCTTCATCGCGCTGGCGAGCTTTTTGTTGATTCTCATTGCGTTCTTTAACGGTCAACTTTTGCAGTTCCTGCTCTTTTTGCCAAGCTTGCCGGCGTTCCAACAATTCCTGTTCAACGGTTTCGCGCTGTTCGCTGAGTTCCCCAGCAAAACTTTTCGCGCTTTCTTCGTACTGTTGAATTAAATTGTCCAGCGTATCTTCTGCAACATCTTCTAAACTGTGCAACTCTTGCAGTTGTTGAATTTCCTCGTCCACAGTGCGCCGCAATTCTTCGACTTTAGCAGCTTCTGAAGTTAATTTCTCAGACAACTCGCTGACAGCGCCGCCAAAGCCAAATTGCAGCAAAATCAAATTATCGATTGTGGACTGCATTTTTTGTTGATTTTGAGTTAAAGCCATTGGTTTTGGTGCCTCCACAATAGGTTTTTCAGTGGCTGCTGTTTGCTTTTGGGAAGCGTTTAGCTGTTGGATTTGCGATTCTAGCTGCGCTTTTGCTTGCGCTGCTTCCTTGTACGCTTCTAAGATTTCAGCCTTGGTGCTTTTGTCGCTAACTTTTTTGTTCATGACTTTTCATTTCTTAATAGCGGGGAAAATTTATGTCATTTTTTCGTAAGGTATGTATTGCACACCCTACTGAGTTTTAAGCTTTGCTGGCAAAAGCTTTCATTGCCAAATCTTGCGCTTGCTTCATCGTGGCTTGCAGTTGCGCGGAAATTTCGGCAATTTGTTCGGTTTGTCGCTCAATAGTCTGCTGCAAAGATTGCACTTTCAATTCATATCCTTGCTTAGTGCTTTCCCACTCTTTCTCCACTAAATCTGCCTTGACTTTAGCTTCGCGGGAAACTTCTTGAATTGCTTCTTCTTTGGCTTTGACATAAGCCTGTTTGAGTTCTTCTTCAAATCCGGCGGCTTTTCTTTGATTCTCTTCAAACTCTGCTTGATTGTCGCTGAGGACTTTTTCCCGTTCCACCCAATTTTTTTCTTTTTCGCGGGTAGATTCTTGCAAATGCCGTTCTAGTTTACGCTTCGTTTCTTCGTATTCGTCGGTTTCGATTTGGCGACTGCGCTGTAATTCGTATTGGTAATCGGCTGTTTCTTCCTGACGATTTTTAGTTATGAGTGCAGTCTCTTCTTGAACTGCGGCATCAAATTCTTGCTGTTCTTTTTCCCAAAGCTTGCGTTTTTGGGTCGTGTCTTTTTCGATTATTTCGCGCTGGTTGGCGGCGTTTTGTTCCAGCAGGGTCAATTTTTCTCGGTGCTCTTGAGTTAAAATGTGGAGGGCATCTGCTACAACTCTGATTTGCTGCAACTCTTGCAATTGTGCCGCTTCAATTTCGATCGCGCGTTTTAATTCGTCTAATTTTGAAGATTCCGCCTTCAGTTTTTCGGAAAGTCCGCTGATGGTGCTGCCGAAATCTAATTGCAAGTCAGCCAAGCCTTTGACGATGCTGTCAATTGTGTAGGTGGAAGCGACTTCGAGGAGTTGTTTGTTTTTGGCTTTTTCGGCTGACTGTTCTTTGGTCTCGACTTTGGATTCGATCTTTTTTTTGTCTGCTAAAATCTGCTGAAAGTTTTGCAAAATTTGGGCTTTGCTATCCTTGGCAGTTGCTATGGTCATAATGTTTGCTTCTCCTGATTCTAACTTGTCGAGATTTTTTAGTGAAACGTTTTCAGTTATTCTAAGTTGCGGAGTTGGCTGAGAATGGAACGGTATTTTCTGGCTGCGTCGGGTTTTTCTTCGGGATTGGCGCTGGCTAGAGTTCTGAGAATTTTCCAGCAGCGATCGCACCGATTTCCTTCCCAGCAGCCGCACTCATCAATTATACTTAAAAGTGTGCCTTTTAGCAATTGATTTTCGGCTAACAAAGCTCGGTAATTCCGCTGAACTGATTCGGCAACTAAAGTCATGTGCTGGAAGTCTTCGGTGAGACTTTCGATGTCGTTAACTGCATCTGTCCGAATTTGGTCTAGCAGCTCAAGATTCTCTTTCAAACGGCTTTCTTGCAGGTTTGGTTTGGTTTTCAGCTTGGTTAATTTCTTCATTTCACTCTGTTATAACAGTTATGGTAAAGGCGCGATTAAATCGCGCCTTTACAACAAAATTAGAACAAGTCAGCAGTTAATTGCTCTTCGGCTGGCGGTAGCGACATACTGCCGTTGGAATTCAAAGCCATAGCATCGTTTTCACCGCCAGCGTGAGCAGCCATCAAGCAGGCAACTTGCTGCGCCGGCAGGTTATCTAAACACACCATAGCTTTTGTTCCTTCTAAGTCAATCATCCGCGATTGATTGCTAGAATCGGACAAAACTGCTGCGGCTTGGTCGATAACCGCCCAATCTTTCCGTTCGTTCCAAGACCATTTCAAGCTGTAGTAGTTGATCGGTTTTACTACTCCGCTGTCGTCTGGTTTCTGACCGGAATGCTTGACAAATTCGGGAACAAAAATCCCGGTTGCAGGTTCTACGCCGCGAGATTGAACTGATGCTACCAAACGGTTAAAATCGTTCAAGCTGCGGTTTTTGATGTATGTCACCATGACAACTCCTTGTGGCAATTCGCCGGTTTCTGCGATAAACCACAGTTGACCCCACAATGTGTGGGAAGTTTGACCTAAACTGCCGAAGAATTTGGAGAATTTGAGGATTGTCATGGAACACTTGGAACCGTAGTCGGTGTCGCCGATCGCCCATTGGCCGCTTTGGCAATTGTTACGCACTGCGATCGGGATTTCTGGTACTAGTAAAGCATTGCTCGGTTTGGCACCAAATACTGAAAATGTAGGTCTTTCTTGTGTTTTAGTAGTCATTGTTCGTTTTTCCTTAGTTATTGATTTATGTTCTGACAATTAGGAATCGGTAATTAGGAATTGGGAACTCACAACAATCGAATTATTTTTCTTCCTTCTTCATTCTTCCTTCCATTACCTAATGAGATGTGTTGTCGCTTTTGGTTCAGGATAGGTATACTCAAGCATCGCCTCTTGTTGAGCTTTGATAATCCGCAGCGCGGCGAGCAAATGCTCTAACGTTTCTAGGTGCGCTGGGGTGAAGTGGATGCTGAAGCCTTCGCCATCCCGCGCGTAGCCGGGACAAACCAGTGAGGCTGAGCTTTGTTCTTCGTGGGTGGCGATGTATAGCCAGTCATCGTCTTCGAGCTTGTAATGCGTGTCTGTCCAGGTTCTCAGCATTTGCGATCTGCTCCTCCTTATTTGCTGCGTACAAGCGTTTTGATGCCCAGCGCTTCTCACTCCTCTGAAGTTGACGACGCTATATGTAGCGTGTGAGCTAGGCTAATTTGCACTCTTAACCCTACCAGTCAGGCTTGGCGGGTTGATTAAACCGTCAACTAATATCATGGTAGCGCGGGTTGATTTTCCCGTCAAGTATTTTGTTGAACTTTTCATCAAAACAGGCTAGAATGCTTGTCAGGAGGCAAAAAACCGTGGAACAAACATTTGGAAGACTGATCCGTCAAGCTCGCAAGGACAAAGCTTACTCACAACGTGAGCTAGCAGCTATGCTAAGTGTGGATTTTACTTATTTGTCGAAGTTGGAGAACGATCGAGCCGATTATGCGCCAAAAGAGGACGTAATCCGAGCATTAGCGCGGAATCTAGACATAAACGAAGAGGAATTGATTTTCTTGGCGGGGAGGCTGCCGCAGCAGTACGAAGCGCTGCTGAAGCAGAATCCGAAGGAAATGCAGGCTCTTTTCCGCCGGATGCAAGAAAATCCAGATTGGCTCAAACAGTCTTTTGAAGCGTAAGAGAGGCCCCTCATAGTGAGTATTTTTAAGCCGTATTGCTTCTATCCCAAAGAAACGATCGAGCGTTTGGCAAATGACATCTTAATGCAGATGCAGAAAACGCAAAATTTTGCTCCGAGATGGCCTTTTGATGCGACAACGGTTGCTGATTTTCTGGATTTAGGCGTAGTTTGGGAGTGCATTGAGCCGGATGAAGAAGGTGCGATCGCGGCGAGGATTTTGCCGCAGCAGCGGTTAATCGAAATCAACGAACAGATTCTCGAAAAACCGCCGGGTTTCATCGAATCGACGATCGCCCACGAAATCGGCCACTGGGTGCTGCACGTCAATCAAGACGAAGCAGACGGGACTGTGGAACAGTTGGAATTAAACTTAGGCGATCGAGGAAAAACCGCCCAGGATGTCGAGGAACCGTTTGTTTGTCGGGGTGCGAGTGCTGATAATAAGGTTTTGTCGATCGAATGGCAAGCGCAATATTTTGCAAGCTGTTTGTTGATGCCTCGGTGTATTTTGGAGGAAAAAAGACAGGGACGTGATTTAACTAAGTGGTCGCATTTATACAAAATGAGAGATGAATTGGGAGTGAGCATTTCCAATTTGACAAACCGCTTGCAAGAATTCGATTGGATTTACATTCCCAAGGGAACGCGCGAGATTTATGCCGGGAAAGACGCGGCCAACGGACAGCAGCGGTTGTTTGGATAAAATTTGATGAAATTTGAGATGAGAGAATTGCGATCGGTTCTCCAATCTCAGATATTTAAAATTAGATTGAAATAATGAGGCTGCAAAATGGAAACAAAACGAGTAGCAGACTTGACAGTTGAAGAACTGCAAGCGATAATTCTCCAAACCAAACGAGTATCGGACTTAACCGTTGAAGAACTGAAAGCGATAATTACGGAAGTAGTAGATCTGCGGTTAACTTATTGGCTAAATTTAGTCAATAAAAATCCATCACCTGTGCTTCCTTCCCGAACAAAAGAAGAACAAATGGAGATAAATCTAGCTGCAATTGAGTGGTTAGATAAATGGGCAGAAGAAGGAGACGCTGAGGAACAGACAGAGACATTTGAATACTTGCAAAAAGTATTAGATGAAGACCGCCTGTCATCCCAGCGACTTTTATTTCAAAAACAATGATTGTATTATTAGATGCTGGTCCTTTAGGAACATTAACAAATCCCAAAGGGTCGGCTGTGACAGTGGAATGTCGGATGTGGGTGCGCTCTTTGTTGCTCAAAGGTTACAGGGTGATTTTACCTGAGATAGCCGACTATGAGGTGAGGCGAGAGTTGCTGCGTGCAAATAAACTGGCAGGAGTTAGACGGCTTGATGACTGGAAAGAGAGGCTTGAATACTTGCCAATAACGACACCTACAATACTCAAGGCGGCTCAGTTGTGGGCGACATCGCGCCAGACAGGAATGCCGACAGCAGACCCCAAAGAACTTGATGGAGATGTGATTTTAGCAGCTCAAGCTTTGCTGATTGTTGAAGGTGGAGAAGCGGTTGTTATTGCTACAACAAATGTGGGGCATTTGTCGAGATTTGTGGATGCTCGCGAGTGGCGGGATATTGAGTAATGGTGGATACTAAAGTTAAAATTTACAATTCAAATTACATTTTATGCTAACCAATATTCAAATCCTGCTGGCAGCTTGTGAGGAATTAAATATACCTTACGAAATCCTGCATCCTTCCCAAAACTTGATTAGACTAAAACAGGGCGGCGAAGAATATTATTTTGTCAATTACATGACGCCATTTAACAGCGCGTCATTAGCAGAGATTTTTAAAGACAAAGAATATACCTATCAACTATTAAACGGCAAAATAAATACTCCCAGAACTCTCGGCTTTGTCTCGCCTCGCTGCGAGGAGAAGTATAAAAAGTATTTGAGTTTCCCAGATATTGAATCAATAGTTTTAGAAGTCAAAAAAAAATTCGCTTTCCCGGTGATTCTCAAAAGAAATCGCGGTGCTGGTGGCAACAATGTTTTTTTGTGTGAAAGTAGAGAGCAAATTAAAGCAGCCCTAGAAATTATATTTAATGTCAACAGCAAAGATTATGACTATGTGGCGCTCGCTCAAGAATATATCGAAATTGCCCACGAATATCGGGCTGTATTCTGCAAAGAAAAGCTAGTTTTGCTGTACGATAAAGACAAATCTCAGGCTAAATTTGCGGGGAATTTAAGCCCGCTGCACTGGGAAGGTGCAAAAGCCAAACATATAATTAACCCCACTATCATGTCGGAGATTGAAGATTTTGTTAAACCTGTTTTTGCAGAAATTGCGATTAATTATGCTGGGCTTGACATAGCACTAGATAAAAACGGAGCATATTGGTTAATTGAAATTAACTCAAGTCCTAATTACGATATTTTTGTCAGAGATAACGATCGCCAAATTGTCGTAACAATGTTTAAAGGAATTCTGGAGAGCTTGATTGTTAACAAAAAGCCGTAAATGCTCGATTTTAGAGAGGCGCTACAATTAACTAAATCCCAATCTCACAAAAAGTAAAAGCCATGACATCAGAAATGTTAGAACTAGAGGGAACTTGGGAATAGATTCTCGCCCTATCCGAAAAATTTGCCGATCGCAGAGTTCGCATTATCGTTCTTGCTGATGAGGAACCGCTGAAGTCAGCCGAAGACTGTTTTCGTCAAGGATGGCACGAAGCAATGACAGGAGAGACTGTACCGCTTTCTGAACTGTGGGAAGGCATTGATGCAGCGATCGAGATGATGCAGTCTCTGCCAGAAACTTTACAGCAACAAGTAGCAGAATACTTGAAAGAGTATATCGCAGACTTAAAAGATGAGCTTCAATGGGACGAATCTTTCCAGAAAACGCAACCGCAACTTGTGGCTGCTGCCCAACGCGCAAAACAAGAAATTGCTGAAGGAAAGGCAGAGGAAATGAGACTCAATGAGTTATGAATTCTGCCACCCTTCCTTCCTTTTGGGAAAAATACAATTCTCTTGACAGTAGAGTAAAAGAGCAAGCTAGAAAAGCTTATCGTTTCTGGCTGGAAAATCCCTTTCATCGAGCTTTGTACTTCAAGTGCATCAACCAGGAAGAAAATATCTGGTCTGCGAGAATCACGCGCGGCTATCTACCAGTGGGGATTTTACAAGGAGATACCGTGACATGGTTTTGGATTGGAAACCACGATGATTATAAACGTTTTTCTAGTAATCAGGCCGGGGCGGGTTTTCGAGATGGTTGGTTTCAGGCAATTATTGTTAGCGAACCCGCCCCTACATCGCCTGGAATCTTGCCTGTTTCACAATAGTTAAAAACTTACATTCTTTCCAAGACCTTAATCCCCAACAACTCCAAACCCAAATTCAAAGTTCTCGCCGTCAAATCGCACAAAATCAACCGCGAAGTCCGCAACGGTTCCTCAGCTTTCAAAACCGGACACTGCTCAAAAAATTGATTGAACTTTTGACTCAATTCAAACAAATACTGACAAATTCGATTCGGCAACAAATCGCCGCCAACAGCATTCACAACTTCATTCAACTGCAATAAATGCTTTGCCAATACCAACTCGGAATCAGATTGCAAGATTACTTTCGCACCAGCATCTAAGTTATCAAAATTAATTTCACCTTTGCGGCGAATTCCCTGCACGCGCACGTAAGCATACAGCATATAAGGAGCGGTATTTCCTTGCAATGCGAGCATTTTGTCGTAACTGAAAATATAGTTACTGGCGCGGTTTTGACTTAAATCGGCATACTTAACCGCACTCAAACCAATTGTTCGAGATACGTTAGCAATAAATTCCTCAGTTTCCTGTCTTTCCTCGGCTTTTAATCTCTCTTCTAAATCTTGGCGCGTGCGGACGATCGCCTCATCTAACAAATCTTGCAGCCGCACCGTTTCCCCAGAACGAGTTTTGAGTTTTTTGCCGTCTTCGCCCAATACCAAACCAAAGGGAATGTGCACAATTTCGACATCTTCAGGAATCCAACCGGCTTTTCTGGCTACTGCAAATACTTGGGCGAAATGGTTGGCTTGTCCCGAATCTGTGACGTAAATTATGCGCTTTGCATTGTCTTTTTGTATCCGGTAGCGCACTGCTGCTAAATCTGTTGTGGCGTAATTGTAGCCGCCGTCGGTTTTTTGGACGATTAGCGGCAGCGGTTCGCCTTCTTTGTTGGTGAAACCGTCTACAAAAACGCATTTCGCGCCGTCACTTTCTACTAGCAAACCTAGATTGGTTAAATCTTCGACTACTGCGGGCAATAATGGATTGTAAAACGATTCGCCGCGTTCGGTTAATTGGATATCGAGCAAGTCGTAAATTACTTGAAATTCGCGGCGCGATTGATCGCACAGCAATTTCCAAGCGCGGCGGGTGTCTTCGGCGCCTGCTTGCAGTTTTACTACTTCTTGGCGGGCGGTTTCTTTGAAGGTTTCGTCGGCGTCGAAGCGCTGTTTTGCTTGGCGGTAAAATGCGACTAAATCGCCTAAATCTAGGGCGTCAGCGGTTGTGAGGGCTTCGGGGTGAACTTCGCGCAAGTATGCGATCAGCATTCCGAATTGGGTGCCCCAGTCGCCGATGTGGTTGATTCTGAGTACGTCGTGGCCTTGAAATTCGAGGATGCGGGCGATCGCATCTCCGATGATTGTCGATCGCAAGTGTCCGACGTGCATTTCTTTGGCTATATTCGGACTCGAAAAGTCGATCGCGATTGTCTGAGGCGTTTTCGCAGGTTCAATCCCCAAACGCGAGTCGCCGGCGATAGCACTAATTTGCGCTTCCAAATAAGCCGGTTTCAGCTTCAAATTGATAAAACCTGGCCCGGCGATTTCTGGGGTTTCGCAGATGTCGGTAATATCTAGGTTTTCGATGATTGTTGAGGCGATCGCCCGCGGGGGCTTTCCTAACTTTTTCCCCAAACTCATTGCCGCGTTGCACTGAAAGTCCCCAAAGTTGGGATTGGTGGCGGCTGCTAGCATCGGATCTGCACCTGCATAACTTTCGCCGAATGCCGCGGTGAATGCTTTTTCAAATCTTGCTTTTAACTGTTGGGCGATCGAGTTCATGTTTAATATTTTGATTGGATGTTTATTTTAAACTCTAGATTCAGCACTTTTTGCCAATAATACTCTTACTACTTACGTAATTTCCCTCTCTCCCTCTCCTCCTCGGGAGCATCTCATATTTGTAAAAACACTTCTTCTGGCTCCTTCCTTCTTCCTCTTTCCTTCTTTCTCTTTCCTCCTGCCTCGGGCCTCGCAGCAAGAGAGCCTTAAAACTCCAATTTCTAGCTTAACTGCTTTCATTGAGATGCTCCCTCCTCCTCTGGCCCTCTGGCCCTCTCCCCAGCTACTAGGAAATTTTGTACTTAGCTTTGAGGTGCTGACGCGATCGAAATCAGTGGCAGTGCTAACACAGACTACATTTTATCACAGTTGCGATCGCTACACAAATTTAAAAATGTCACATCAAGTCCATGATCTCGATCGCTAAATAATTTTGTTAAATCCCTTACATTAAGGTATGTTAAAATTTTTTCAAGGCTCCCAAAAATCCTACGAAAGGAAGTAGTTATGTTACCTCAACCTATTTTTGGCGATCGTTCCCTGACCCAAGCCTTTTATCAAGCAGTAATCGATCGCTTCTACGACGGTTTCAGTCTCTCCACCCAAGCACTATTAGGAGAGTGTACCCTCGGCTTCGCCCCTTGTCCCGATGGAGTCAAAACCTTTTTCATCATCGCGCCAAGTCTGGATGCAGCAGAGCAACTAATTGAAAAAATCGACAGTATTTTGGAGCGAGTTGGCGAACTCATGGCTGGAGTCGGACAAGTTGCCCTGTGCATAGTTCCCGCCGGCAGCGAAGCAGAGAAATCGGTCGATCTGCAAGACTTAGAAAAAGTTCCCCCGGATTGTCTGGCTTGCAAATTCTTTACAATTATATGGGCCGATGCTGCGGCCGATCGATAAAATTGACAGTTAGCAACCAGCAAATGTCCACGCTGGGCTGAACCTGTCCCTGTGTCGGCGCGGGGTAGATTGTCTATTAGTTACATTCCCTAGAATTTTCGGGCAAAGGGTGCAGGTAATTCGCTCGTTTGCCAGGTGGCACTCGCTATCGAAGGTAAGTGTTAAACGGGAGCATCTCAATCAAAGCAGCCAAGCTAGAAATCTCAGTTTTGAGGCAGGAGGCAGAAGGAAGGATCCCGAAGAAGTGTTTTTACAAATATGAGATGTTCCCGTGTTAAACAAGCAGGCAATATATATATCAAATACCCGCTTGTCAGTCGATGCGATCGGTCGATCTGATTTTTACCAGCAGGCTCAAACAGCGGTGCATCTACATTTGTACCCGCAAAGTCGGTAGCCAAAGAGCCGCACCAACCCTTCTGGGCATCTCGCTTCAAAAGACGGCAGCAGGAATTAGGCGTTATCGCTGGAAAATAGAGTTTTGCGAAATATCTGCTCGTGTTCATAATAAGCAGAAATATTCTCCAAAATAGATAAGACTTGCGCACCTTTACCTGAGAAACGCGGTTGATTCGTATATTTCTCGTTACTAACGCAAAGTTTTTGTATAAACCGGGTTTCTAGCCCCGTATTTCAGATTCACGGTTCGCGGGGTACTTGACAGAAAATAAGTTGTTTGTGGGCGAGTCACAAGCCATACACAGAGCAAAGATTAACTAAAAAAAAGAGGATGAGTTTCGCGGTGGCACGCTGGAATAGCAGTGCGATCGCATCCACCAGCAAACAGAGTTTGTGAAAAATTTAACTTAAAAATTTTAATAATGAAAATTTATAGATAAAATGAGAGATTCAATCTAAAATCTAAATTCAGAAATCTCCAATCTCAAATCAAGGCATCATGGTAAAACTGACACCGAACCCCAGCTTTAGTTTAACAATTCGCGTTGCTCTGCCCAACAAGCCTGGAATGCTAGCCAGAGTCACCAGCGCCATCGCATCTGTCGGCGGCAACTTCGGCCAAATCGACTTGATCGAGCAAACCCGCGCCACTACAGTTCGCGATATCACCGTCGATGCCTCCAGCACCGAACACAGCGAAGAAATAGTCCAAGCAGTGAAAGGATTGCCAGATATCAAAGTGATGGACGTGTACGATCGCACTTTCAATTTGCACCGCGGCGGAAAAATCAGCGTAATTAGCAAAATTTCCCTCAAACGCCAGTCAGATTTGGCAATGGCATACACCCCTGGAGTCGGCCGCATCTGCACTGCGATCGCCAATGACCCCGAACAAGTTTACAACCTCACAATTAAAAACAATACTGTTGCCATTGTTACCGACGGTAGCGCCGTTTTGGGACTGGGAAACCTCGGCGCTGCCGCCGCACTGCCAGTCATGGAAGGCAAAGCCATGCTATTTAAAGAATTTGCAGGCATTGACGCCTTTCCTATCTGTTTGAACACCCAAGATACCGAGGAAATTATTCGCACAGTGCAGAATATCGCCCCGGTTTTTGGCGGCGTTAACCTTGAAGATATTTCTTCTCCCCGCTGCTTTGAAATTGAAGCAAGATTGCGGGAAACCTTAGATATTCCCATTTTTCATGACGACCAGCACGGCACTGCGATTGTCAGTTTGGCAGCATTAATTAATGCCTTGAAAATTGTCAAAAAAACCATCGCAGAAGTGTGTATAGTGATTAACGGAGCCGGTGCGGCCGGAGTTGCGATCGCCCGATTGCTGCGTAAAGCAGGTGCCCAAAACATCATCATGTGCGACTCCAAAGGCGTCCTCTCCCAAGACCGCACGGATATGAACCCCGAAAAACTAGAATTTGCTGTGGCTTCGAGCGGTACTTTGGAAGATGCGATCGCCGGTGCCGATGTATTTTTAGGCGTCAGCGCCCCCGGCGTGCTCACCCGATCCATGGTGCGTTCGATGGCCGAGAATCCCATTGTTTTTGCAATGGCAAATCCCATTCCCGAAATTCAGCCAGAATTAATTGTGGAAGATGCGGCGATCGTAGCAACCGGACGCAGCGATTACCCAAATCAAATTAACAATGTTTTGGCATTTCCGGGGATATTTCGAGGTGCTTTGGACTGCAAAGCTGCCACGATTACGACCACTATGTATTTGGAAGCAGCTTATGCGATCGCCTCTTTAGTTAGCCCTTCCCAGCTTGACAAAGAACACATTATACCATCTGTTTTTGACGAAAGAGTTGCCATTGCTGTCGCCGGTGCAGTGCAGTTGGCAGCCCGATCCGAAGGTATTGCCCGCGATTAATTGAAGGAAGAAGGAAGAAGGAAGAAGGAAGAAGGAAGAAAGAAGAAGGAAGAAGGAAGAAGGAAGAAGGAAGAAGGTTGGAGGGAAGATACCATGTATAAATTAATGGTCTTTGTACCAGTTTTGTACTTCTTCTTTTGTGATTTTTCTGGTTTCTTCTCATTCCCTCTTTTCTCCTCCCCGTTGATTATTGCTCATTTTTGTTTCCCCATCTTGTTTTTTTCCTCAACATCCATCCGTTAAATCCCGTACAGGGATCGTTGCCAAACCTCCCTCGAACCTCCAACCTCCAACCTCTTCCTTCTTCCCTCCAACGTCAGCATCCATCCGTTACATCGATTAAATCCGTTATACAATCTGTTGCCTAACTTCCTTCTTCCCTCTTTTTTAATTAAGGATAAAACTCACAGCAATAAACAAGATAAAAAGATATAATTAAATAAACCAAGTCCAGCTAGGTCAGATGCAAAGCCAGTTAGGAAAAGCCAAGCGCAATCGCTCCCGCCGCCAATTGTTAGAACTCAGCCCCATCGGGCTAGCATTGTGCCGGACGGACGGGACTTTTCTCGACGTAAATCCAGCTTTTGCAAGTATGATCGGCCTCACAGTGGCAGAAACTCTCCACCTCAACTATTGGGAAATTCAGCAAACACAGTGCGCTGGCAGAGAAAAATATCTAGAAAGTCAAGTAAAAAATAGCTGTACGGACTCGTGTGAAGCAGCATACAAACATAAAAACAACCATCTCGTACCGGTGCTAGTTTCCGAACGGGCAATTGAAACAGAGGGAGAATGGGCGATTTGGGTGAGTGCTGAACAAATTTTTAATCCTCAGCATGAAAATAGCGAGCCGCTAGAATCAGCACCGCGCTGCAGTTCTTCACATCTAGAAAAATTGCTCGCAAAGCAGACAGCAGAACTGGCAAAAACGAAGGAACTACTCCAAGAAAAAATCGCCGAACTGGAACAGACCAAAGAAAAATTGCGTCTCCAAAGTCAAATTATCGACCAAATTCACGAGTCGGTGATTTCTACAGATATGGACGGGTCGATCGGGATTTGGAATCAAGCCTCCCAAAAGTTATACGGCTATCAAAAAACTGAGGCTGTCGGACAGCACATTTCTCTAATTTATTCGCCAGAACAGCACGAATTTTTGTTAGAACAAGTCATCAAACCCGTACAAAAAAAAGACGAGCATGAAATAGAAGTTATAACACGCCGTAAATCGGGAGAAAATTTTTACTCGCACCTGATGCTTTCGCTATTGCAAGACAACACGGGAGAAGTTGTCGGGATGATTTGCTATTTAACAGATCTCAGCGTTCGCAAAGCTTTAGAACAAGAATTAGCACAGAGACAAGCACTATTTGATGCCTTTTTTAAGGAGGCACCGACAGGACTTTGCATTTTGGACTCCCAACTGCGCTACGTGCAAATTAATCAATTTCTAGCAGAAATAAATGGCCTGAGTCCGGCAGATCACATCGGCAAGACTGTACGCGAAATATTGCCAAATAGCGCTCCCATAATAGAGCCTTTGTACGAAGAAATTTTGAGAACGAAACAACCCTTAATTAACATCGAGATGAGCGGTGACAATCCGAGAAAGCCAGGGTTTGTCCGACACCTGACAGGCTCTTATTTTCCCCTGCTCGACAAAGACGGCGAGGTTGTAGGCATCGGTGCAGTTGTAGTTGATATTAGCGATCGCAAACAAGCCGAAGCTGCGCTGCAAAAAAGCGAACAGCTTTACCGCACTATGGCAAGCAACTTTCCTAACGGTGCGGTGATTTTGTTCGATCCAGAACTGCGCTACACGCTGGTAGAAGGTACAGAATTAGCAGCAGTCGGGCTTTCTAAAGAATTGATGGAAGGCAAGACAATGTGGGAAGTATTCGAGCCAGATGTTTGCGCCGATCTCGAGCCAACTTATCGGGCGGCACTGGCAGGAGAAACAGTTGTTACAGAATTTTTATACAGCGATCGCGTTTACCTCGGTTATGCTTTGCCGGTGAGAAACGAACTGCAAGAAATTATCGGCGGATTGCTAATGACTCAAAACATTACCGCTCGCCAATTAGCAGAAGAAGCGCTCAGGGAAAGCGAGGAAAAATACAGGTGCATTGTCGAGACAGCAGATGAAGGAATTTGGATGATAGATACGGAGGGTAAAACTAATTTTGTCAACCAAAAAATGGCTGATATGCTCGGCTGCACTCCAGAGGAAATGATCGGGGCATCGCTATTTAATTTCATGGATGCAGAAGGCATCGCGATCGCACAAATCAGTCTCGAACGCCGCCGTGAAGGAATTCGCGAACAGCTCGATCTTAAGTTCCGTCGCCGAGACGGCAGCGACTTGTGGGCGATGGTTTCTACTAATTCCTTGGCAGACAAACAGGGACGCTATGTGGGCGCTTTGGCAATGGTTGCCGACATTACCGATCGCAAGCAAACAGAAGCCGCATTGCAGCAGTCGGAAGCCAAATTTCGATCGCTCTACGAATTAACCAGTTTGCCTGTTTTGATGTTATGTGACAATTGCATCACCGATGCCAACACAGCCACCCTCAAACTATTTGGCTGCACCGCCCCGCAACAGTTGTACGGTAAAAACCCCGGCAAACTTTCGCCTCCTTTCCAACCCAACGGCAGAGATTCTTTGAGCTTTATTAACGAAATGATGGATCTCGCCTTTGAGCGGGGAAACCACCGTTTTGATTGGGTTCACCAGCGCTTAGACGGTACTGATTTTCCCGCAGAAGTCGTCCTGACAATCATCGAGGTGGGAAATGAAAAAATCATCCAAGCAGCGATCCAAGATTTAACCGATCGCAAACTTGCAGAAGAAACTTTAGTGCGATCGGAACAAGCGCTCAGACAGCAAGCTCAGCGAGAACTGCTGCTCAATCAAATTGCCAATCAAATCCGCACTTCTTTAGATTTAGACACAATTGTAGAAACCGCAGTTCAAGAAATTCGCAATCTGATGTACCTAGATTGGTGCATCTTCAGTTGGTATCGCCCCAACAGCAATCCTCCGCTTTGGGAAATAGTTTGCGAAGCGAAGAATGCAGCTTTGCCGAGTTTACTCGGTACTTATTCTGTAGGCGACCAATCTAGTGTCCCCAGGCGGCAGATTTTGCGGCGACAAATTATGCGAATTGATGATGTCAGCACTTTTGAAGATGCAGAAGTGCGCGAAAATTTCCAGGCATTAAAAATTAACTCTGTGCTGTCGCTGCCAGTTCAAACTGCTTCAGGCGATCTTGGGGCGATCGCCTGCTATCAGGCTATGTCCGTGCGAAATTGGAGCGACTCTGAAGTCGAACTGATGCAAGCAGTGGTCGCTCAAATTGCGATCGCGATCGACCACGCCGAACTCTACACCCAAACTCGCACAGCGGCCCGATTAGCTCAAGCTCAAACTCAACAGCTAGAACAAACTTTGCACGAGCTCCAACGCACCCAAACTCAATTAATTCAAAGTGAAAAAATGTCGAGTTTGGGACAGCTAGTAGCAGGTGTAGCCCATGAAATTAATAACCCGGTTAATTTTATTTACGGCAATCTCAGCTACACTAGCGAATACACTGAAAACTTGCTAAAAATGCTGCAACTTTACCAGCAGGAATACCCCCATCCTAGCGCCAGAATTGTAGATGCCAGAGACGATTTTGAAATTGATTATCTTGTTGAAGATTTACCGAAAATTTTAGCATCTATGAAAGTCGGAGCCGATCGCATCCGCGATATAGTGTTGAGCCTGCGGACTTTCTCAAGACTTGACGAAGCTGACATGAAACAAGTTGACATTCACGCAGGCATTGAAAGCACGTTGCTGCTTTTGCAAAACCGCCTGAAAAATCAACCCGATCGCTCCACAATTAATCTTATTAAAGAATACGGGAATTTGCCTTTAGTTGAATGTTATCCCGGTCAGTTAAATCAAGTATTTATGAATTTGTTGAGCAATGCGATTGACGCCTTAGAAATGGAGATGAACACATCCAATCCCACGACCAAAAATCTGGCAATTAAGATTCGCACCGAAGTCACCGACAATAACTCTGTTGCGATTCGGATAGCTGACAGCGGTTCTGGGATGAGCGAAGATGTGCAAAAGCGATTGTTTGACCCGTTTTTTACTACTAAACCCATTGGCAAAGGAACTGGTTTAGGATTGGCAATTTCGCACTCTATTATAGTAGAAAAACACGGCGGCAAGCTTTCCTGCAATTCTGTATTGGGAGAAGGTTCCGAATTTGCGATCGAGATTCCTCGGCGGCAGAAAAGAATTTAAAACTGGTGGCATAGGTATCATATCATGTCCGGTCGAGCGATCGGATTTGATAGGATTCAAATCCTACCCTTTACCGTCATACGCACACCTCCAGCCGGTGCCATTGTCAAACCGCGACGTACTGGCACAACGGGACTATTTTCTGCAAGTTCTAAAGAGTATCGTGACAGCACTTTCGCCAATACTAACTTCATTTCAAACATGGCAAATGCCGCCCCAATACAGCGGCGGTTTCCTCCCCCAAATGGCAAATATTCGTAAGGCGAAAATTGACGTTCGAGAAAACGTTCTGGTTTAAAGCGCTTAGGTTCCGGGTAAATATCAGGACGGTGGTGAACCAAATAAATACAGGAAGAAACTATCATTCCTTTGGGAAGATTATAACCCATTAACTGCATCGGAGCTTGCAGAATGCGCGGAAATGCAAAAAATACGATCGGATAAATCCGCAGCGTTTCGCAACAGACAGCATTCAAATACGGGAGTTTAGTTATTTCCGCCGGATCGTAATTTTTTAAATCAATAGAATTGAGTTCTTGCAGCAGTTTTTCGCGGACTTCTGGGAGGTAGTGAATCCAATACAAAGCCCAGGCTAAAGCTGTGGCTGTAGTTTCGTGTCCCACGAATAACATTGTCATTAATTCATCCCGCAATTCAACGTCGCTCATCGGCTGTCCCGCTTCGTCACGAGCTGAAATTAACAAGCTCAGGATGTCTTCGCCTAATGGTTCAGACTGAGTTTTGCGTTCGCGAATTTCTTGATAAAGCAGTTCATCTAAACGCTGTCTTTGTCGCACAAATCCTCCCCAAGGACTCCAAGCACCTAAATCTTGTTGCAACGACTTCACAAACAAAAATGTCGCACTCAAAGGATTGCTAAAAAAATTTAACATATTAACAAGAAGTTGCTGGATTTGCTGGTAGCGTTCTCCTTCGCTCAGCCCAAACACCGCGTGCAAAATCACTTCCAAGGAAATCTCCTGCATAGTTGATTGCGCGATAACCGAGTTACCAGGAGTCCAATTATTAATTACTTTTTCGGTGGTATTGCAGATGATTTGTCCGTAAGCTTTCATGCGTTCACCATGAAAAGGTGGCATTAAAAGTTTGCGCTGCTGCAAATGTCGATCGCCATCTAACAACAATAACGAATTGGGGCCTACTAAAGGTAGCGCTATCTGGTTTCCCGTACCGGATTCAAAAAGTTTGGAATCCGCTGTAAAAATTTCTTGAATAGCTTGAGGATTGCTAATAATTACCTGGGGCGGAAAATTGCTGAATTTGCTGGTAAAAATGTCGCCGTAGCTTTTATAGTTTCGTTCTAAATAATACAGAGGATTTAAAATACCCCGCACTGTCTGAACAAATCTATTATCTTTAGGTCCGTCTAAAACTTTGTTAATAGAATCATTTTGAGATTGAGAGTTTTTGGTGAGGATAGTCATTTGTTTTTCTCCTATTTTTAGGGTTTCACAGGACTAATGAAAGCATAATTTATGTGTCAAAAAAATCGCCACTCTCAGTTATTAAAAAATAGTACGCGGTAGGCATCATAAATTAGTACGGCAATAGTAGGATACAGAGTAAGTCCCAGGCCAAAAGCTCGTTCTATCGGCTCTTTGAGATAGCCTATCCAAAACGCTATTCTTCCCAAAACAAACAAAGTTGCCAAAATAGGAATTAGCTTGATGCTGTAAGTATCTAAAAACGTAGAAAGAATTAAAGTGCCTACAAAAAACAGCACAAATTGCTCTCTTCGTGTTGCTCAGATAACGTACATTAATCCGCATTGCTTCTGATTCGGCATTCGCTAAAGGGTTGATGGCTGGGCTGCTAAATCTACCATTACCAACTGCAACTATGCCGGCAAATAACATCAGTAACGGAAAAATTTGGCAGCGAAGGCTGAAAATTAGGCGCGACTCTGGGGTATTTAATAGCGGTAGGGGCAGCGCTATCACAAAATAACCAATCAGTACAAAAGTAAGGCAGAAGATTAAGGCAGAAATGCCTCGCCAAACAACTATTTGCTGTTGTGGATTGAAACTGAGTAAATTAATCATTGTTTACAGAAACCAAACCTTATTATACCTTTTTTATACCTAGATATTTTACGTAAACCCGATCGCACCTTGGCGTCTCCACACCAGTTGTCTGTAGATATCCGCTATTTTCGTACATTTTAACAGCTTCCTTGAGAATGCTCGCAGTTTCTATCCAGATTTCATCAAAGCCGCGAGCGATAATTTTACTTTCCAATTCTTTCAGTAAAAATTTCCCCAAACCCTGTCCCCTTGCTGCTGGCAAAATATACATTTTGCGAATTTCCACAGCATTATTCCCGCGCTCGATGGGATAGTAAGCGGCCGTACCCACTATTTTATCCTGCCGTTCAACTACCCAAAATTCGCCATCCTTGGCTTGATAGTGCAGTTCTACATCATAGACATCTCGATCTGCCCCGTGAGGTTCGCATTTTAAACCGTACTCTGCTAAAACATCTCTAATTAAATAGAAAGCCTCAGCGCGATCGCGCGTTTCCCAGGAACGAATAAAAAAATCCAGATGTTGGGTTTTCATGGGTTGTTGCAACGTATATTTATTTTTTGACTTTAGCAACTGTAAAATCAGCGATTTTTTGTGTTTTACAGTCTTTAAATGCACCTAGATTTTAACTGTGAATTCTCGGTTCTGGATGAATAATTGCCAGCAACTCGCTCTCAACTAAGGATAATTCCTCCAACCTCTGCATCACAATATCCCGATCGAAATAAGTTGTTGCCAAAATCCAATATACACCGTAATGGCGCGCTTCCGAAGCCATCAAACTGCGGTAAAATTTAGCTAATTGGGCGTCGGGACAGCGATCGCCCAGCAACCCCAAGCGTTCGTGACTGCGCGCTTCTATCAAACCAGAAACCAACAAAGAATCCAAAAGTCTCTCCGGTTCCTGCTTGCGAATTTGGCCGGACAAACCAGCACCGTAGGGAGGTGCAGCCAAAGGGCCTAAAGCAATGCCGCGCTGTTCTAAGCGCTGGTTGACTTGCTCGAAATGCTCTAATTCTTCGCGGGCGATCGCCGTTAGCATCCTCACCAATTTTTCCCTTGCTGGGTAGCGAAACATCAAATTTAACGCTACTCCCGCCGCTTTCCGCTCGCAGTGAGAATGGTCTAATAAGATTGTATCTAAATGGGCGATCGCCTGTTGCACCCAAGCTTCCGAAGTCGGCTGTTTCAAAAACTTAATAGTTGGCAGTGTTGAATTCATACCCTTTTAGATTTTAGATTTGAGATGAGGAAGGATATCGTTGACAAGAGCATCGGAAGGATAGGCAACCGAGGACACGGCAATGCCGTTTCCCTACCCCAAAATAATCCATCTTCCTTGATTAAAAATGTAACCATCGCCCGATTAATTGTAGGGACACGGCAGTGCCGTGTCCTAGTCCCCGCGCCGGACACGGCAGTGCCGTGTCCCTACTTTTCAAAATTGATTTTACACAATTTTTGAAACACCCCATACATATCACCAGCAAACTTTTTCGGATTCCACAGCGGCGACAAATTGGCTGCATCTTTAGATTTCACCAACTGTGCTTTAATTGCGTTTCTCAATTCAGGATCTTTACCGAATTTTATACCCAAATCCACATATTCCGACCAAGACCAAGCCACACCAGCTTCAATTCCCAAAGCCTGCAAAAACGAATAAGCCATTCTCGACAAAAACTGCTCTCCTGTGCGAGTCACCACCGGCAAATTAAACCACAAAGCCTCTAAACTGTGAGTCCCTCCGTTGTAAGGATAAGAATCTAACAAAACATCGGCCAACAAATAGATAATTCTGTGTTCTTCCTCAGTAGCAAACCTCGGCAAAAACTTAATTCGGTGCCTGCCGACTCCTTCAGCTTCGCAAGCTTGGTGATAGGCACCCTCAAACACAGCAGCATCGCCTAAAGCTTTGTGAATTAAAATACTGTTCGGTACTTGTTTGAGAATTGCAACTTGTGCTTTTACCAACTCGCGATTGAATTTTCGGCCGGGAGCGACGCACAGGTAAACTATCTGATCCAAACCGATCCGATTCGACTTTCTCAATGCAACCGGATCGACTCCATATCTATGAAACCCTGACACGGCTACAAAGGAATCAGGCATCCTAATTAGCTGCTCGTCATAATATTTTTCCCGCCCGGCTGGGTGCGAGTGCCAGTCTGTAAGAAAGTAATTTTCTGGGGATATGTAAGGGGCGTCAAATCCGAGCCAAGAAACACAAACTGGTGCGGGTTTTTGGTAGAGAATGTCAGCGTGAACTGGTACGCTGAGAGAATCTAAATCGACTAAAACGTCCAATTCATCTTGCTGAATTTGGTCGATAATTTCTGCCGAATTGGCAAGTCCGTTTGGGTAATTTTTCGGAAAAGTCAGTTTGCCCAAACTTTCAAATTGCTCAGTGCGATCGTCAGGAACAATTCTTTCGGAAGCGTACAAATACAAATTGGGTGTGATGTCTGACAATTCGCGAATGATGTCAGCGCTGCACCAACCTACAGAATGGCGGCTGAAGTGATTGGACAAAAAGCCGATTTTTAACTTGCTGGATGGGGCATTTGGTTTGAAAGTGTAATTTGCGGGTTGAGAAAAATTAGGTTTGATACATTGGTCGATATACTTTTGGGCAATTAATCTGTAAAGTTTTGAGTTCGCCGCCAAGTCATCTCGCAAATAGGGCGTGCTGAATAAGAAGTTTGCATAAAGCGATTTAATTTCTACCGAACTAGCGGTTTCTAAGTTTTGCTGCAAGTACGACTCTAGCTCTAAAAATCGATCGCCCGCAATTTGATTCAATCCCGACACTTGATAGGTGCTGACGAAGTAAATAGCGGTCATAATTGGATCGGTTTCGGCACACATTTGGCTGTATTTGTGAACGGCTTGCCGCGCTGCCGCTAAATCGCTAGTGTCTCTGAGGATGCCGCATAAATGTTGGTGAGCCGAAATAAAATCGGGTTTAATTTCTAGGGCTTTTTGAAGGTTGGGTATTGCGTCTTTAAAGTTGCCTTGGTGGCGCAAAACTATGCCTATTTGACAGTATGCTTCGGCTAAATCGGGTTTGAATGCGATCGCCTGCTGCCATGCAGCCACCGCCTCATCTAACTTCCCTTGCCGCGCTAATTTATCTCCTAAATTTAAGTGAAAATCTACCTGAGCCAGATGGGGATTGAGTTCGAGAGCTTTTTGCTCGTATGCTACCGCTGCATCCGGCTGCCCCTGCTGCTTCAGTGCTCCTGCCAAATTCCAGTAAGCAGCAGCCAAATTCGGTTTAAGTTCGATCGCCTTTTGGTAATTGACAATTGCCTCCACCAAACGCCCTTGTTTGTATAGCATACTGCCCAAATTAGCATAAGCCTCAGCAAAATCGGGATTCAGGGCGATCGCCTCAGAATAAAACCGCATCGCTTCATCAATTTGGCCGCTTGCTTGCTGCACATTGCCCATTGTCACGTAAGCCGCCGCCCAATCCGGTTGCAATTCCAGAGCTCGGCGACAAGCAGCGACGGCTGCTGCTAAATTGCCTTGAGAGTAATAGGTTTCTGCAACGACTGTCAGCGATGCAGCATCTTCTAATTCGGGTGTTTCGGATTGGTTGCGAAAATCGGAATTCATTTGGCGGCCTATCTGTGCTATCAAGTTAAAGGTTGAATCTATATTATTTTGCAGAGTAGCAGTTTTAGCGGAACTACGGGCAATCGTCACAGAGAATTTATGAGCGACAAGCAAGCGACACAGCGCCAACATAACATCAAGTGGAAACCAAACCTCCTGCTGGGGATACTCTTGTTAACCTTAGCAATTCCCTTACCCTTTGCCCAAAAAACTTTCGCACAGCAGCAGCAGACAGCCAGCTTTCGGCAGAAATTATTTCAAACGGCTCTTTATTTCACCCTATATTTTGAGGGCGGATTCAGCAATCACCCCGCAGATAAGGGTGGCAGAACTTATCGGGGCGTCTTGCAAACGGAATACAACGCTTACCGCTACAGTCGAGGGCTTCCGCCTCTAGACGTGACGCAGATGTCGGAAGCAGAGCTCTTAGAAATTTATCAACATTACTGGGATTCTAGTCTTTCGGGCACGATGCAGCCAGCTTTGGCGATCGTCATGTTTGACACCGCCGTTAATTTCGGTATTAATAACTCTATTACCTTTCTCCAGCAAGCGTTAGGTTTGCCGCAAACCGGCGTTTTTGACCCGCGCACCAAGGAAGCATTGAAAGCCGCTAACAACAAAAATACGGCGCTGCAAATGATTAACGAACGGATTATTTACCGCTACAAACGGGTGCAAGAAGATCCGAGTCAGATGGCTTTTTTCCGGGGTTGGCTGAGCCGAGATTACAGTTTGTGGGGCTACGTGAACAAGCTTAAAAATTAAGCCGATTCATTTGTAAATAGGCCTTTGAGGGCGGGCTAGCAGTGCCCATCCCACAAGAAAAATTAATATTTGTGGAACAGGCATCTTGCCTGTTGCTGATACAGCGTATTCCAGGTTTATGAAGTAGGGACGCGAGTGCCTAAGTCCCTACGGCGGGATAGATCGATAGGCGGGTGTCCTTCATAAACGTGGAATGTGCTGTAAAACATCCTCTAAGCTACTCGCTGTGCGAATTAATTCCCACAGCGAGCTTTCGGTTTAAGCGATCGCGCCTCGATCGCCCATTCGATCGCCCTTTACTCTCTAAATCAAAGTGATATTAGCAGTCACAAAACTTCCCAAAAGTTGGTCTGGCTTCACCGAATTAACCACAGCTAAAACTTGACCGGAATCCGCAACTCGAATCACAGTGCTGCAATCAACCTCGTCCAGTCGCAAATTATTAAAGGTCAAATTTCCAGTAAGTCCGATCGAATCAATTCCCACCTGAAAATCGGCAATTAAATCAGCAAAATTTGCATCCGCTGGGGCTCCATTTTGGCGCAGCACAAACAAATCATTTCCCGACCCGCCAACTAAAGTATCTTGAGCCAAATCGCCGCTCAGCGTATCATTGCCTTCCCCGCCAAACAGCACATCCAACCCTTTGCCGCCGAACTGAAGATCGTCGCCATTGTCACCGATGACAGTATCATTAGCTAGATCGCCCCTGAGTCGATCGTTCCCATCGCGCCCGACAATTAAATCGTTATCTTTGCCGCCAAAAATAACATCATCGCCAGCAGCACCATCAATAGTATCGCTGCCGGGATTGCCAAAAATGCGATCGTCCCCATCACTTCCAAACAAACTATCAGCAGCATCCAAACCAAACATCGTGTCATTGCCCCTGCCGCCATTGATACTATCTTCACCGCTAGTACCAAACAGCAAATCATCTCCTGAATTTTCCAGAGTTACGATCGGGCCAGGTTCCAATACAGGCATCGGTATCGATATCGGTGCCGGACATGATTCCGTTGGTGTTGGCGTCGGCGCAGGCGTTGGTGTTGGAGTCGGAGTCGGCTCGGGCGTTGGAGTCGGCGCAGGCGTTGGTGTTGGAGTCGGAGTCGGCTCGGGCGTTGGAGTCGGCGTCGGCTCGGGCGTTGGCGTCGGCGCAGGCGTTGGTGTTGGCGTCGGCGCAGGCGTTGGTGTTGGCGTCGGCGCAGGCGTTGGCTCGGGCGTTGGTGTTGGCGTCGGCTCGGGCGTTGGGGCGGGCGTTGGAGTCGGCGTCGGCTCGGGCGTTGGGGCGGGCGTTGGAGTTGGTGCAGGTGTTGGTGCCGTCAGTACGGGTGTAGGAGTAGGTGGCGGCGGAGTTGGAGGCGTCGGTGGAGGCGTTGGCGTCGGTGGAGTTGGAGGTGTCGGTGTGGGAGGTAGCGGTTGCGGCGGAGGCGGTGGAGGCGAGACAGCAAAACTACTGAAAATTTGCGTGCTGCTGAAATTTCCCACTGTTTGGATGACGCCAGTACCGGGATTAGTTCCTGTCTCCGTCGCAAAGAAGTCTACAATCTCTACATCTCGACCGTCGATCGTACCATCTTGGTTCAAGTCGATCGCCAAACTCGTGCCATCTCGTCCCAATCCCGTCGTGCCAGGAGCTAAAGTAAGCGATAGCGTGACTCCCGGAATACTGAGGGAATTTGTGCCGCCAATGTCTGAAATGATGCTACCTTGAGCCGTCGTACCGTCCAACTGATAAAAATCATTGCCCGCCCCTCCTAGCAAGAAGTCAGCACCGCCACCACCGACAAGGGTATTATTGCCATCTCCCCCCAATACAAAGTCATTACCCAACCCGCCGTTTAAAGAATCATCGCCAGCATCCCCGCCCATAAAATCATTGCCCGCCCCCCCATTCAAGATGTCCTTGCCATCACCGCCAAACAGGAAGTCGCCACCATCCAATCCCGACAGGAAGTCATCGCCAGCCAAACCACTTAGGAAATTAGAGCTAGTATTTCCTGTTAGAGAATCGTTGCCGCTGCCACCGAAAATATCTTCAATACCGATGAGACTGTCAGTTCCTTCTCCCGTCGCCGTTCCAGTTGTGAGGTTAGCGACTACCGGGCTAGTTGCAGTGCTGTAAGAAACTAGATCGAAACCCTCTCCACCATCAAGCGTGTTATTACCAGCTTCTCCAGATAAGAAATCGTTGCCATCACCGCCGCCGAGGAAGTCATTGCCATCACCGCCGCCGAGGAAATCACCGCCATCTAATCCCAACAGAGAGTCATCCCCAGCGAAACCACTTAGGAAATTAGAGCTAGTATTTCCTGTCAGAGAATCGTTGCCGCTGCCGCCGTCAATGTCTTCAATACCGATGAGAGTGTCGGTGCCTTCTCCTGTGGCTATCCCTGTTACGAGATTTACCAGCACGGGAGTTGTTGCTTCGCCATAGGAAACTATATCAAAACCGTCTCCGCCGTCGATCGAATCGCTGCCGGCATTTCCAGACAAAAAATCGCTGCCGAGTCCTCCTTTGAGAGTGTCATTGCCGTTATCGCCGGAGAGAAAATCGCTGCCATCTCCTCCTGAAATTGAATCATCGGCATCGAAACCCGCGAGAAAGTCAATACCATCCCCGCCATCGATCGAATCTTTGCCAGCACCGCCAAGTATTACATCGTCGCCCAATCCGCCTAGAAGCGTAGCAGATTTGTTCGCACCGGCGATCGTATCACCGCTGATGAGACTGTCATCCCCCGCGTCGCCAAAAATTAGGTCATTACCGCCAGTGCTGCCGAGAAAATCATTGCCTTCACCGCCGCCGAGAGTCGAATTACCGAGTCCGTCAATTAGGGAATCATCGCCAAGTCCGCCAACGATCGAGTTATTCCCTTCATCGCCGAACAGAAAGTCTCTACCTCCTAGCCCGACGAGGCTATCGTTTCCTGCCGCTCCGAATATGTCGTCATTGTTCGCAGTTCCTGTTAGTAGAGTGTCACTGTCATTGAGTGCAAAAATAAATGCCATGACTGAATTTCCTGATGTGATGTTGTTAGTTTTGAAGTTTTTGCTACTTAAATACGAGTTCGAGCTGATATCTTGCACCTCCGGCAGAAACCCGGTTTCTGGCCAATACTCTGCCACAAACTCAATATTTTTATTCAGAAACCCGGTTGCTCTATCGGTTATCGATAATGGCGCGATATCTCAGTTCCATCGCACCTATAAACTCGTGCACAGACATAATTAAATAAACTCTTTCCTAAGTCAATTCATAAAGTTCATAACTTAAAGTCATAAAAGTCATATTTGTAAAAATATATTGCGATAGTTAGACAAGTTAGCAATATTCAGCTAAATCCTATATAACAGTAATTGCACCACAGGCAATAAAAATCAGTTTGTAGTTGCGCTTAAGCGTCGGCCCCAATATCGCAACTATAAAAATTGGAATTAGGAGCAAAAAAATGGTCAGCTTGAGTACAATTAGCTTAAAGCATGAAACTATGACGGTAGAAGAAGCAATAATTATTTTGGACAATCTGGTATACGAACAAACGGAAAAACACCTGAGTCGGTTGCAACAGTCGATAATTCGAGGCGTTGTAGAAGGTTTGACGTACCAAGAAATTCAGCAAAACGATCCGATCGCCCGCGGGTACACAGTGGGCTATCTGGGGCGTTATGTCGGCTACAACTTGTGGAAAGACCTCACCAAGGTACTGAAGCAAGCAGAAATTATTGGACAAGAAGAAAGAGTAGTCGGAGCAAATCTTTGGGACTGCATCATGAGATCTGTACAAAAAGGCACACAACCAGCTAATTCTGTCGATCCGATATTGCAAAAGCTGCTGCGGATGCGTTACCGAATTAGAGAACATTTAGTGAGCACGGAGTACAGCGACACCTATCTCGCTGAAGATGAAAACTTGCCCGATCGACCTTTTTGCCTTGTCAAGCGCCTGAAAAGCCAGTCAGAAAGAACCAGCCAGTTATTCGAGCGAGAAACGCGGGTTTTATATCGATTGGGCCAACACGATCGGATACCAGAATTGTTAGCTCGCTTTGAAGAAGATGGATATTTTTATTTAGTCAATCAATTCATCGAAGGGCAACCCTTGTATCAAGAACTAATCGAAGGTAAACCCTGGGAAGAACATCAGGTTATCGCTTTGTTGAAAGATATCTTGGAAGTGCTTGTTTTTGTTCACAAACAAGATGTAATTCACCGCGACGTTCACCCTCAAAACTTAATCAGGCGGGCATCAGATGGCAAGATTGTATTAATTGACTTTGGGGCAGTTAAAGAAATCAACACTTCACAAAACAGCACCGGTCAAACGAAATCGCGCGGCGGTACTCAGCAAGATTATATTCCCCCCGAACAAGCCATCGGTTCCCCGAAATTGTGCAGCGACATCTATGCTGTCGGGATCATCGGGATTCAAGCCTTGACAGGAATGCGCCCGAAACAACTCAGAGTTGATAATTTAGGGAATCTCATCTGGCAGAAAAATGCAACTGTCACTCCGGAGTTGGCTCGCGTTTTAGACCAGATGGTGCTGTACGCTTTCCCCCAGCGTTACCCGTCAGCAACCGAAGCTTTGGAAGCACTTCAAAACTTAGGAGTTAGCAGTTAGCAGTCAGTTGACTGTTGTCAGTTGACTGTTGACTGTTGTCATTAGACTTCTTGCAAAAGTCCTTTCGATCAAATTTTCGGACGGGCTCTCCGGCCCATCCCACAAGAGAAAAAACTTTTTGTGGGACGGGCCGGAGAGCCCGTCCCAGCTATTTTTGCAAGAGGTCTATTATGATCGCGAATTAAATAATTTACACATATTTGTGGGATGGGCGTCCCGCCCGTCCAGAAAGGACGGGCTCTCCGGCCCATCCCACAAGAACAATAAATTGTAAGTTATTTAATTCTCATTCCTTAGTTGAAGAACGAAACCCAACACCATTGTACGCGAGCATCTTTAGGGACACGGCAATGCCGTGTCCTTACGGGGTTCTGATTAATAATTGGTATAAGATTGAGGATTGTAGCAAAAATTTTTAAGCTAAAAAATATAAGCGATTGAGTGCATATTGTCAAGTTTTTTAAACAAGAGTTTAGCGTAACTTTTTTGCCGATCGCATTTCCCACAGCCGCATCAGCCGGTGTACAATGCGAGCGATTTTGTTGCAGAGTGATTCATCCGCTACAATTATCCCTCCATGTACTGAGTAAAAACACTCGGTCTTGCCGATGAATCGGGCGCCAATTTCCGAGATCGAAGGGACAACGAACAAGGAACAAAGAATTTTTTTTAATTTACCATCAATAAAAATTGTTGAATTCTGCCGAATGGTTTCTACATAAGAGCCTTAAACCTTCAGTTGACTATATCTCTAAAGTTAGATAAAATAATTCATATTTTATGCTTGACAGTTTTAAGAAAATCTTAAGCAGCTTTGTATAGCGGGCAACAATATACCTACAGTGTTTATTGTTACCTTGGATACGTAGGAACCTAAATAATTTGAGGGATCTAGAAATTGGAACTTTTTGAACAAGCAAAACAAGTGCAAAGGTCCTCAACTGCCATTGCGGCAGTCCAGTCTTTTTCCAGAAAAGCTAGTGTTGCAGTAATCGCGATCGGCTGTACAGTCATTTTGGGTTGGATATTCGATGTGCAACTCTTAAAAAGCATTCTGCCCGGACTCGTGACCATGAAAGCCAATACTGCGGTCTGCTTTATTTTGGGTGGGTTTTCTCTGTTCATCCAACAGATCCGGCGCGCAGAATCAACAGCAATAAAATATCAAAAAATTACTAAACTTTTAATTTTTACCTGCTCATTTTTTATTATATTAATTACCTTCTTAACCCTAGTTCAATATAGCTTTAATTTAGACTTAGGCATCGACCAACTGCTATTTAAAGAAAGTTACACCTTGACCAGCCCCGGAACACCAGGACGGATGGCACCGAATACTGCTGCTGCTTTTTTATTGCTGGGAATATCCCTGCTGCTGCTGTCAGAACGTCGCCCTAAATACCTGCGGATTCAAATCTTAAGCTGTTGTGCATTTTTAATTGCATTTATGGGTTTGATAGGCTACCTCTACGGCAAAGCTTTATTTTACAGGATTGGTGATAATACAGGCATGGCTGTGCACACGTCCGCAGCATTTATGTTGCTGAGCTTGGGCATTTTATTTACTAATCCAGAGCGAGGATTGATAGCAGTAATTGCGAGCGATCGCGCTGGCGGCATCATGGCGAGGCGCTTGTTGCCACGGGCAATCATTATCCCGCCTTCAGTCGGTTATTTCATCCTATCGGGAGAGCGGTTACAAGCATACACCCCGGAGGTAGGAATATCGCTGTTGAGCGTATTGAACGTGATGATTTTTACAGTTCTGATTTGGCAGAATGCCAAAACTCTCTGCACCGCAGACCGGAAGCGCTATCGAGCGGAACTGGAACTGAGGAAAGCTAAATCCGACTTAGAAACTAAAGTTGAGAAACGGACTCTCCAACTGCAACTCGCCAACGAGCAATTGCAGGAGCAAATTTTCGACACTAAAACAACTAAGCAGGAACTTCAAAAAAATTACAACCTCTTGCTTGCCGTCATCAATAGTACGCCAGCAGCCCTATTTGTCAAAGATATTCAGGGCCGTTACCTGATGCTCAATGCTGCGGGAGCAAGTATAATTGGCAAGTCTGTAGACGACATTATCGGCAGAGATGACAGCGAGTTATTTCACCCGGAAATTGCAGGCAAAATTAGAAAAACCGATCGCCCAATTATGACAACGGGAACAACGCAAGTTATCGAAGAAGAGCTGCCAGTCAAAGGAAATTTGAGGATATTTCTTTCTACAAAAAGTGCTTACCGGGACGGGCAAGGAAATATCAGCGGTATAGTTAGCATCGCTCGGGATATTACTGAGCGCAAACAAGCTGAAATCGCCAACAGCAGTCTGGCAGCAATTCTGGAAGCAACGCCGGATTTTGTAGGTATCTGCGACCTCGAAGGACGCGCCATTTACATCAACAAAGCAGGCAGAAAAATGGTGGGTATAGACGAAAACGAAGATATATCCAACCGACAAGTTCCACAATTCACGGCAGCGTCAGCCCGCAGCACTTTGAAGCAAGCGATCGCCACCGCTGTTTCCGGAGGCTTTTGGAGCGGAGAAACCGCCTTCGTGTCAGCATCGGGACTCGAAATTCCCGTCAGCCAAGTCATCATCTCTCACTCCGCACCGGGCGGCAAACTCCCATACATTTCGACCATCGCCCGCGACATCAGCGATCGCAAACACGCTGAAAAAGCCCTGCAACTGTCTCAAGCTCGTTTCGCCGGCATTGTAGAAATTGCCGACGACGCGATTATTTCCGTCGATGCCGAGCAAAAAATTATCCTGTTCAACCAAGGTGCAGAACGGATTTTCGGGTGGACGGCTGCAGAGGCGATCGGGCAATCCCTGAGTCTGCTGTTGCCCGAAACTTTTGCCGCCCCTCACAGCCACCTCGTCAGCAATTTCGGCGGCGGCGTTAAACAAGCCCGAAAAATGGGCAACCGCAAAGAAATTTTCGCCCGCCGCCGAGACGGCACGCAATTTCCCGCCGAAGCTTCTATTTCCAAACTCGAAGTTGCAGGCGAAATCATATTCACAGCAATTTTGCGCGACGTGACAGCCAGCCGGCAAGCCGAAGAATTTGTGCGTCTGAGCGAGGAAAGATACCGATCCCTGGCAATGGCCACCGCACAGATGGTTTGGACGACAAACGCTAGCGGAATCTTCGACAGGCCTCAGCCTGATTGGATAGCTTATACGGGCACGAGCTTGGAAGAGAAGGACAACTGGATAGAAGCAGTGCACCCAGAAGACCGCGATCGCACCCTACAAGCTTGGAAGCGCGCCATAGAAACACAAAGTCTCTACGAAGTCGAGCACCGCTTGCGGGCCGCAGACGGCAGCTACAGACACTTCTGGGTGCGGGGCGTCCCACTTTTGGCAGCCGACGGCAGCGTGCGCGAGTGGGTGGGAACTCACACCGATATTAGCGATCGAGTCCAAGTTTTGGAAGCACTCAAGCAGTCCGAGGGACAGTATCGATCGCAAGCAGCCGAGCTCGAAAAAGCTGTCCGCGAGTTGCACCAAGCTCAAACTCAACTAATCCAAACCGAAAAAATCTCTTCTCTCGGGCAGCTAGTCGCCGGCGTCGCCCACGAAATTAACAATCCGATTAACTTCATCTACGGCAACATTACCCACGCCACCCAATACGCCACAGATTTGCTCGGTTTGCTCCACCTTTACCAGGAAAAATACCCAAATCCCGTCCCAGAAATTGTAGAAGCAGCCGAAGATATTGAAGTTGATTACTTAATGGAAGACTTTACGAAGATTTTGGAATCAATGAAAGTTGGAGCCGATCGCATCCGCGACTTAGTTGTATCCTTACGCAACTTTTCCAGACTCGACGAATCGCAGATGAAGCGAGTAGATATTCACGAAGGAATCGAAAGCACTTTGCTAATTTTGCAGCACCGGATCAAAGCTAATGTACTTCGTCCCGCGATTGAGATTATCAAAGAATACGGCAATTTTCCAAAAGTCGAGTGCTATGTAGGTCAGCTCAATCAAGTATTTATGAATATTTTAGGAAATGCGCTCGACGCCCTCGAAGAGTACAACAATCATTATTCAAACGAAATCGAAATCTCTTTTCGACCCCAGATAATTCGGATTAGCACGAGTGCGAATTCAGACACAGTAACAATTCGGATTGCCGACAACGGGGGGGGAATCAATCCAGAAGTTATTCACAAGTTATTCGACCCATTTTTTACTACTAAACCAGTCGGCAAAGGCACAGGCTTGGGACTGTCAATTAGCTATCAGATTATAGTTGAAAAACACCGAGGCAAATTGCAGTGTATTTCCGCGCCAGGGGAAGGTGCAGAGTTTGTCATAGAAATTCCCATTTCCCAGAACGTATCAGCGCTGGCTGCGGAAAACACAAAGGAAATGGTCAGCAGTCATGAGTCATTAGTCATGAGTCATTAGTCATTAATTTCAAGGCTGACCCATCGTGGGGGCTAGAAACCCGGTTTCTACGAGTTTTGCGTTTAGTGACGAGAAATATAGCAAGAAACCCGGTTTCTACGAGTTTTGCGTTTAGTGACGAGAAATATAGCAAGAAACCCGGTTTCTGAGGTAGCGAGTGCATCCAGGACTTGCATTTGGATCTCGCAGTCTGAAAACCTTGATTTTCACTAATGCCGATACTCTCCCTTTCTCGATCGCCATAAATCGAAATAATTCTTTACAATAAAAAAGTAACATTCCAATTAACTTTGACAACCTCCCTTGAAAATGCCTGTAAACGAACTTTCTCCCACAACAGCCTCCACCGAAACACAGACACTCGACTTTGACATAGCCATCGTCGGAGGCGGCATAGTTGGGGCAACCTTAGCCAGCGCCTTAAAAGATTCCGGCTTAAAAATCGCCATAATTGAAACCCAACTCCCCGCAGTCGCAGCAGCCAAAAAACAAGCTTATGCAATTACCTTACTATCAGGAATGATTTTAGAAGGCATAGGCGTGTGGCAACAAATCTTGCCGCAAATCACCACCTTCGAGCAAATTAGCCTCTGCGACGGCGACTATCCCGGTGTCGTCGAATTCCACCGCCCCGATTTGGGAAATACTGGCAAATTGCCCGTACCAAAAACAGCTTTAGGTTACGTTGGCGAACACCGAGTCATGCTGTCAGCTTTGCACGAATGTTTGGCAAAAAACCCGAATTTTAGTTGGGTTTGTCCGGCGGAAGTCTTGCAAGTAAAATATTTAACTAATTGCGCCGAAATAGAAGTCAAACAACACGGTGAAACTCGGACAATTCGCAGCAAATTATTAGTCGCCGCCGACGGTTCTCGATCGCGCATCCGCACCGAAGCCAACATCAGCACTCGCGGCTGGAAATACTGGCAATCCTGCGTTGCTATCACCATTAAAGCAGAAAAACCGCACAATGATATCGCTTTTGAGCGCTTTTGGCCGAGCGGCCCGATGGGCGTCTTACCATTACCGGGGAACCGCTGTCAAGTAGTTTGGACAGCACCCCACGCGGAAGCGAAAGCTTTGCAGGAATTGGACGAAAAAGAGTTTTTGACTTTGTTGGAACAGCGCACGGGCGGGCTTTTAGGGCGTTTGGAATTGGAGAGCGATCGCTTTTTGTTTCCGGTGCAGTTAATGCAGAGCGATCGCTACGTTTTGCCCAGATTAGCACTAATTGGCGACGCAGCCCACTGCTGCCATCCCGTCGGCGGCCAGGGATTAAATATGGGCATTCGAGACGCAGGGGCGATCGCCCAAATCTTGCAGCAAGCGCACCAAAAAGGCGAAGACATCGGCGACTTGCAAGTATTGAAACGGTATCACAACTGGCGCAAAAAAGAGAATTTAATCGTGTTAGGATTTACCGATTTTCTAGACAGATTATTTTCCAATACTTGGCTGCCAATTGTAGCATTTCGCCGCTTTGGATTGTGGTGTTTGCGGACAATTCCCCCAGTGAGGTTTTTAGCCTTGCGGCTGATGACAGGCTTGATGGGGCGGCCGCCGGAATTAGCCAAAAATTAGAAGAAACCGGATTTTCATCTGCGTCCATCAGCGTACATCCGCCGACATCTGCGGTTCAAAATCAATAGCCGTTGTTGTTTCGCACAAATCTTTATAGCGATCGCCCCCAAGTTTCAAGCTTGCTTCTTCCCTTGAGCAGTAATTGAGAGTAATATTCAACGATTTAAGCTGAAATATGGGGTTTCCATTGGTTGCGGATAGCTTGTACTAACAGCCCTTCGCCGTTCCGCACTATTCCCCGGCGGCGATTTTCCTCAACTACAGCGATCGCATCTCGAACTACTTCAACATTGTTACTTAGAATCAAAGTCTTTAGCCAAGGGTTAAGATGAAATCCAGCCATTTCCACTTCCTCGAAAATTGTATTAGACATAACTGTAAAAGTCGATGATTGAGTTTTGGGAGAATCGGGGACAGTTTCAGCTAATGCCAGCAGGCGATCTAGATGTCCTATGCCATAAGCATCAGCAAATTCTTTAGCTGTCTGGATGTACTCAATTAGTTGTGTCATATTTATCTCCTGGCTTTTTCAAAGTTTGCGGTGGAAGGCTTACCACTAAATAACAGCTTATAAGCTACTTTCAAAAAAGTCCCAGAAAAAATTTTCCGGTATCATAAAAATAACCGGAAAATTTTTTCCTATTTTTTGAGAAACCGGAAAAATATCCTATTTACGCGCTAGTTATGGTAAACTCAGCAAGAGAGACGCCAAGTTATGAGAGAAGTTGGGGTGACTAAGACTGTGAACTTATGGCAAAGCTTTTTAAGAGTAAAGATAGTTACTGTTTATGACTTGAGTCGGACAGAGACAGCTATTCTTTTGGCTAAGTTTCCCGATGAAAACACGGTCAAGAGCAATACAGAGGTTGCAGATGGAGGAATCGCAGAAGAAAATTCTGACATCCCGATCGACCCTGAGAATGTTCGGCGGCAAATGTGGACGATATACAACAAGCGTTTCTGTCTAAAAGAAAACCAGGAAAGTTTTTTGGGTTGTCACAGCCAGAAAGGTCGAGATAAAGATGCTGCTGTTCTAAATTGCCTGAAATCGCAGTATTCAAGCTGGCGGTCAAGTCAAAGGAGTGCATTTACTAAAGACGATTGCACCCCTGCTATTTCTTGTAACCCTTTTATTCCTCAGACTGGTAAAGTTGACGACCCGCAACTGTTTTTTGGCAGAGAGCGGGAAATTAGGCGAGTATTCGAGGTTCTTAATAGCAATAATAGTGTAGCTTTAATAGGAGAGGAAGGCATCGGGAAGTCTTCTCTGCTATCGGCTATTTGTCAACAGGCTGAAAATCTCCTATTATCGGCACGCAAGCCAATTTACTTAGACCTAAATGGAGTCCGAGATGAAGATGACTTCTACACAGCTTTGTGCGAAGAAGTTGGCATCCCTAAAAGCGAGGGATATATGCTCACTCGTGCGTTGAAAAAGCATAGAGTGCTGCTGGCTATAGATAATGTCGGAAAGATGACTTGGGAAGGTTTTACCCGTCAAGTGAGAGATCACTTGCGGGGTTTAGCTGAGGGGCAAAATGCAGCTTTACAACTGATTTTAGCTGCTACCCAACCCCTCGATAAACTCTTTAATGACAGTCAGGATGAAGGGAACACGTCTCCCCTGGCGGGTATTTGCCAAGAAGAGAACATCAAGCCTTGGGATGAAGCAATTGCCGGTGCCTTTATTAAAGCTCGTCTTGCTAGGACTTTGGTGCGTTTTACTGAAGAGGAAATCAGCCAGCTAGTACAAGAAAGTGGCGGTCATCCACGACGACTGATGCAGTTGTGCTATCAAAATTATGCGCGATATATGGAGGATGTAAAATGAGCGATCGCAATACCGACATTCCCCGTTTAGACTTAGCTCCTCAATTAAAGCGACCTCTTTCATTATCAAAGCCCATCGATTACTTGCGGTTATTATACTGGGTGTTTTTCTTTCCCCAAGCGTTGCGGTGGTATATCTACAATAGAATATCTATTTCAGAGCGCCACAAGAATTATAAAAAAGATTCAGGATTATTGCCTAATTCCATAATAACTGGGTTACTTTTACAAGTAATGGTAGTCATATTCATTACACTCTTAAATTGGAGTGTAATTCTTAAATTGATTAATTTTTCAGTAGATGCGGTACATATATCAGTAGGGTTTTTCTTTACTATTTGGGGGTGTGGGATGGCCTTGGCTGTGACATTAATTGAAAAAGATAAATTTTTATCAAAGTTCAAGTCAGAAACAGCCAAATATCTAACTATAATTATTATTTTTTGTTTAAGTTTTAATTTATCAAATTTTACTGTGAGTGCTATCAAAGAAGAATCTACTAACCTGGGAGTTATCTTAATTTTAAGTATCTTAGCAGGTATATGGTTGGGCGTAGGAGGTATTTCGACACTAGCCATTTTAGGTGTGGACGAATTAGCTATTATATTCGTTATTGGTGGCGTGTTATTTATGTCATTCACACTTTGTATTTCTCTACCACTAGATTTAGACAAAACAGATTTTTTTACAGTTATAAAAAGCCTGTTAATTAGGGTAGTTTTTTTTGTTACTTGTGTGATAGGTTCATGTATAGGATTGCTGCGCCCAGATAACTGGTTTTTTACATTACCTCTAACCCAAAAATTATTTAAAATAGGAGTTACTCCCAAAGTTAAAGAAAACAGCAGCCCAAGGATTTTCAGTGATGAGTTTGGTTCCCGATATTCTGGATATTCTGATTTTCAGATTTCTTCATCTCCCCATCTTCCTCTGTCTCAAGAATTGCCATCTGATTATGTTTTTGAAATGCGTAAGTCCTATAGAAATCATCTAGACTTGCTGTTTCCTCGTGTAACTGTCCTGCCTAATCCCTATATCACCGAGCAATTAAAAGAATGGCTGCGACTAGATTGGGAAACAGGAATACATAATGCTTATGAAATTTATACTTATACTCTCCAGTTCATTCCTGTAATTCAAGCTTTAAACCAAGTTCTTGCTGAAGAACCAGAGCAAGTGGTCGATCGTATAGCACATTTAACTGATCATCCTTACAAATGGGAGTTGGTGCGTTTGATTTCAGGTTCTATCTATACAAATTTTATTCAATTTGAGCCTCATGCTCGCGCTGTTGCCCGTGGTTTCTTGTGTTTGCACGAGGAGTCCCTGTACGATGCAGGAAAAGCATTTGATGAGGTGCTGCGGTCTCTACCTTATGTAAAGGAAATGTGGTTGATAACTCTAACTTTATCGGAGTTACTAAATGCTAATAATTTAAATGATATTTCTGCAATTAAAACATACATTTTTACTGTAGAATACTGGAGGCGTCCGGCTACTGGTAAAGCAATTGCTAGTTTTTATAGGATTGTAGAAGATATTAAAATTATTCAGAAGAGTTCATCTCGTTCGGCCAGAGCCTTCGCTCTCAGCCGTGCTTTAGGGGAACTTAAAAACCTGCGGGAGCAACCTGATGATGTGCCTCAACCAGAGCGAGAAATAGTTAGAAAAATTGCTTTTAAGTGGTCGCAAGCGATACTAAATGTAGCTAGTGAGGTTGGCAACGTTTCTATTACTGAGCGAGTGCGTAATCCCTACGTGGTTGGCGACCCTGTTGAGGGGAACCTGTTTGTTGGACGAGAGGATATACTCAAACAGCTCAAAGAATTGTGGATATTGACTCAGCGACTTCAGTCTGTGGTTATTTACGGTCATCGACGCATGGGGAAAACTTCTATTCTGCTTAACGCTGCTAAATCTCTGGGTTCACAGGTAAAAGTAGCCTATGTCAATCTATTGCTAGTGGGAGATAGTCCTCAAGGAGTTGGAGAGGTGCTGATGGCAATTAGCGATGAAATTTCTGATGCTGTCAACATTTCACCTCCTGCCGATGCGGAGTTGCTGAATCTTCCCTACCGTACTTTTGAGCGCTATTTGAAACAAGTAGAGGCAAATCTGAGTGAAACGGGTTTGATTATTGCTTTAGATGAGTTTGAGAAGATTGAAAAACTGATTGAGAAAGGAAAGATTGACAGTGACTTTATGGAGGTTCTGCGTGGGATGGTACAAATGAGTCCTAAAATAGCTTTTGCCCTGGCTGGTTTGCATACTTTAGAGGAGATGACTGGGGATTACTCCCACCCTTTCTTCGCTAGCTTTATTAATATCAAGGTTAGCTTTATGGAAAGGGCAGCTACCCGCCAGATTCTTGCTAATCCCCATGAAGATTTCCTTCTTGACTACGCACCAGAAGCCTTATCTGCAATCTCTATGTTGACTACTGGACAGCCTTATTTAGTTCAGCTAGTGGGATTTCAGCTAGTTCGCCGCTACAATGAGCAAGTTTTTGAGAGGGGAACTTCTCGCGATCCGGTCTTTACAGTAGAAGATGTGAGGGCTGTCATTAATGACCCTGAATTCTTTCAGCGGGGACGCTACTACTTCGATGGCGTTTGGGGTCAGGCGACGCGGGGTACTCCCGGACAACAAGAGGTATTAAGAGCGATCGCACCTCACCGAGAAGGACTCGATATCAACACGCTAGCTGAAATTACTGGCATGAACGAGACAAATTTACAGCCAGCACTTAACTCTTTGATACGTCACGATGTAGTTTCGGCAAGGGATGGCAAGTGGCGCATTATTGTCGAACTATTTCGCCATTGGGTGGATAAATGTATATAGTGTGCTTGCGTAAGTTATGATTAGGTTCGCCACTGATTAAGCCAGCGGACTTGCCCTTTCCAGTCAGCAGATTGTGTTTCTGAAAGCAGGCGAGCGAGCGAAGCAATTAGACTAGATAATGTCCAACTGTTTTGAGCAGCCAAAATGATGCCACCATGTTCGGGATAACGCTGAGCTAAAACCTGAAAATCCCGGATATTAAACGTAAAAATACACCGCCCTCGCGCTGTTGCTTCTAGCAATTGAGCCTCATCGCTAGCATCTAAAGACATCCACTCAGTCGGTGTCCGAGTCACATCGTGACTGCGAGATAAAAGGGCGGCTTGCAAAGCTTTAATAGAGGTATCGGCATCTAGATGCAATAGCGGTTTAGACATTAGCAGCTTCGATAATTTGCTCAGCGGCAATAGATGCGTCTATTTCTTGATGGTGAGCCGCATAAAAAGCGAGAACATCATTCACTCGATCTTCACTTAAGTCATACTCAGTGGCAATTTGGTTTGGAGAAAAACCCCATTTCTGCGCTGCGATGACTACTGTTTGCACCCGCAACCGAGTACCGCGCAAAACGGGAACGAGTTCGCCGCTAGCGCCGCGCACATAGGTGATTTCAGGAAAAGCCGGATCGTCATTCCGCTGGTTGAGGGTAGCGACTTTTTCGGCAACAGCCCAGAGAATAAACTGATCGAACGAAATGCCTTGGAGTGTTGCCAATTTTTCAGCTTCTTGCTGTAACTGAACGGGTAAGTTTAAGGCGTAGGATGTCATCGATCTAACTTCCGTTTGCTAATATAATTTCATCGGTTCATTCTTTAACAACTTCCATCAACTCCTCAATCAAAACGTCGAGGGTGCGAGCTATCTTTTGAATGGATGTGATATCAACCGTTGCTAGTCCTTCCGAACGAGCATAGTGCCTGACTGTGCTGTACGGAACATCGGATCGATCGGCAACATCCTTTAACGTCCATCCTTTTTCGTCAGCCAACTCTCGGATTCGGAACCTAACTAACCCCATTCTACTTGACAAACGATAAGTATCTATGTTTTTAATTCAAACACAATTGTCGATCGACACCTAAAGAATGCTTAGTTCGATCGAGTTTTCGAGAATCCCATCTAAAACTCGATCGACTTTCTAGAAAAACCACTCAATACAAAACAACTGCCGACAGCCAAAACCGTCAACAGTTGTTTTACATATTCTATGCGGATGGCGAGACTCGAACTCGCAAGGACATAATGCCACACGCACCTCAAGCGTGCGCGTATACCAATTCCGCCACATCCGCTCTTTCTGGCAATCTCCGGGATTTTTGCGTTACGAGTTAAAGCTTCACAGGTTGAGGTTCCTGACATTTAACTTGTGACTTGCCCTTTTGCACCGCCGATTTACAATCATAGCACCACTACCAGCCAAATGTAAAATAAATTTTTGTGAACAATTTCTGGAAAACGATTATCCAGAACATACCGAAAGGCATTATTGTACAGAATATTGAGTGAATTAAGCAGCGAAGATGGGGTTCTCGAAAATTTTAATCGCTAATCGGGGAGAAATAGCTCTCCGCATATTGCGGACCTGCGAGGAAATGGGGATTGCCACGGTCGCCGTTCACTCCACCGTAGATAAACACGCCTTGCACGTCCAGTTGGCAGACGAAGCCGTTTGCATCGGCCCCCCCACCAGCAGCAAAAGCTATTTAAACATCCCCAACATCATCGCGGCCGCCCTGACGCGCAACGCCGCAGCCATTCACCCGGGCTACGGCTTCCTCTCGGAAAATGCCCGATTTGCGGAAATCTGCGCCGACCATCAAATTACTTTCATCGGCCCTTCTCCTGCGGCGATGCGGGCGATGGGCGACAAATCCACCGCCAAAGAAACTATGCAGCGGGTGAAAGTCCCCACAGTTCCCGGTAGCGACGGATTGCTGGCGGACGAACACGAAGCTTTGTCGATCGCCCGCGACATCGGCTATCCTGTGATGATCAAAGCCACCGCCGGCGGTGGTGGCCGCGGGATGAGGCTAGTTAGAGAAGCCTCCGAACTCCCCAAACTATTCTCCGCAGCCCAAGGCGAAGCCGATGCAGCCTTCGGCAATCCCGGACTTTACCTCGAAAAATTCATCGAAAAACCCCGGCACATCGAAATCCAAATCCTCGCCGACAACTACGGTAACGTCATCCACCTCGGCGAGAGAGATTGTTCGATTCAGCGCCGACATCAGAAACTCCTCGAAGAAGCCCCCAGCCCAGCCCTCAGCCAGAAACTCCGAGATCAAATGGGTCACGCCGCCGTCGCCGCCGCCAAATCTATCAACTACACCGGTGCCGGCACTGTCGAATTTTTGCTTGACAAATCCGGCAAGTTCTACTTCATGGAAATGAACACCCGGATTCAAGTCGAACATCCCGTCACCGAGATGATTACAGGCCTCGACTTGATCGCCGAACAAATTCGGATCGCCCAAGGCGAAAAACTGCAAATCAAGCAAAACCAAGTAATTCTCAACGGCCACGCCATTGAGTGCCGCATCAATGCTGAAGATCCCGATCGCAACTTCCGGCCCCATCCCGGCAGAATCACCGGCTTTTTGCCCCCCGGCGGTCCCGGCGTGCGGATGGACTCTCACGTTTACACCGATTACGAAATACCTGCTTACTACGATTCTTTAATCGGTAAATTGATAGTCTGGGGGCGCGATCGACCGACAGCCATCCGCAGGATGAAACGGGCTTTGCGGGAGTGCGCCATCACCGGCGTTCCTACCACCCTGGGCTTTCACCAAAAAATTCTCGATTCCCCCGAGTTTCTCAACGGCGAAGTTTACACGAATTTCGTCGAACAGTTCTTGAACCAAAACAGTCATTAGTCAGTTGGCAGTTGGCAGTTGGCAGTTGGCAGTTGTCAGTTGGCAACTAACCCATGCCCCATGCCCCATGCCCGCTGACTCTTACATCATCATTGTCAGCAGCCCTTGCTGACCGAGAATCATTTCTCGTAGCAAGCTACAGATACCGACCCAAATAATCGGCGTAATGTCCACCCCGCCGATCGGGGGTACAATCTTTCTAGTTACGGCTAAAAAAGGTTCCGTCGGCCAAGCAATCAGACTCAACGGCAACTTGCTCAGGTTCACCTCGGGATACCAAGTCAGGACGATCCGAAAAATAAACAGCAAGGTCATCACGACTAGGACAGAGCCCAGAATCCAACTTGCAACGGTAATACCAGTCATGGGTCTTATCTCGAAATTTTAAGTTTTGTTAAGTCTGCTATTCATAATTTTAACCGTTTCACAGGTGCGATCGAAAGTATAAAATTAATAAAAATCAAATTGTTGTAACAAAGGCTTTGAATCTATGACTCCTTCTCTCGCGAACTTTTTGTACAGCCTGCTGGTGGGCGTGACAGTAGTAGTGATTCCAGCAACGATCGCCCTGATCTTCATCAGCCAAAAAGACAAAATCAAGCGCACCTAAAAAGTCAGCGGGTTTCTAAATCCGGCGTGAAAGTCTATTTTCGCCTGCACGTCGGGCCTTTTCCCGATCGGAGAAACCTCGGCTACCAGCAACTGTCAAGGCAAAACCTTCAGTTGACTGCCAAGCTGAGGTTTTTTCCCGTTAAACTCATTATTATACTCACTTCCCAAGCTGAAACCCTGACCGGACGCTGCCCCAGAAAGCACAGTCGGGCTGACAGACTTAATGATAGATGTAAAATCTAACTCGCTAACATAGGAAAGACATAGGAGATAGGCTAATGGTCAATTTAGGATTGAACTGGAGCAGCCTGTTAGGGATTATCCTAGCAGTAGCAGGGGCCGGACTGTATTTTCTGCGATCGTGGCGTCCCAAACTAGCCCGAGACCACGATATTTTTTTTGCAGCAGTCGGCCTGCTGTGCGGCGGTATTCTGTTATTTCAAGGATGGCGGCTTGACCCAATTCTGGCATTCGGTCAATTTCTGCTCACCGGTTCGGCAATATTTTTTGCAGCAGAAAGCATTAAACTGCGAGGAGCGACCACCGCTCAAGCCAAAAGTCGCGCTCAATACGTAGATGAAGACCGACCGGTCAGCAACGCCTACGGTTACGACAGCTACGATTCCGACATCGACCAGCTAGAACCAGAGGAAGACTATCCCCCGCGTCCCCGCATCAGAGGCAGCCAAGACTACCGTTCCTCTCGGGAAGCCTACGACGACGAACCCCGTCGCCGCCCCTCAAATCGCAACGGCAGCGTTAACACCTCCAAGCCCGACTCGCCAGAGCGCGCGCGCAAACGTCCTTCTCGCCCAGAAGCCCCGCCCGCCCAAGGGTCTGACAACTGGGACGTTTCAGATAACCCCGAAGAAAGACCGGCCCGCAGCCGCAGCAGTCGCCCCCCAGCTTCGGAAAACCGCAGTTCTGATACGCCGCCGAGAACCAAAAAACCCCGTCCTACGGAATCATCGAGGTCTCGCCCCAGCAACCGCGACGTGGAAGCACCCCCGTCAGATTACGTGGAGTATCGACCCGTAGAATACCCGGAAGACCAACCGGATAATTCCCCCAGTTTCGACAAATAGGCAAACACTCAGTAGATGGGTGAAACTAAACATTTATCCCGCATAGCTGGTTTGGGAAACTTCTGAACTCTAAGTGGCATTTATGGAGACCCATCTACTTATTCTCAGATATTAGAGTTATTAAACCCACTTTCCGCACCCTCCACTGTCACAATCGGTTTTGGCGGAATTTTGTGAACCCAACTAATCATTTTTTATACACACAAGTGGGAAATTGGACTTGCGCTCGCCAGTTCGATTTAGCCAAACTCCGAAAATTCGTAGTGTGACAGTTCAGGGTGCGGAATGTGGGATTAAAAAGACGGTAAATTACGAGTGTGAAACCGCAGATAAACGCAGAGATACACAGATAAAAACGAATTTTTGTATATATTTTTTTACAGACAGAACCTGTGGAACTAATCGACAGCATAATAATCTAAATATAAAATCCCAAATATCCAATCAGCAAGATGCCATTACTCGAAATAGGAGATCCGGCTCCCTGGTTTTCCATTCCTTCTACAAATAACCCCTTATTTCATTTCCCAACTGTTGGCGGCCGGCGAGTCGTGCTGTTTTTCTTGGCCAGCGCAGCTTTTGAACAAATCCAAGTTATTCTCAAAAGCTTTCAAGAGCTTTCAGAAGAATTCCAAAGCTTGCAAGTACCGAGGTTCGGAGTGAGCGTTGACCCAGCAGACAAAGAACAAAACAGACCGACAACAATTGCTCCGTCATTTATCTTTTTCTGGGACTTGGACAAAAAACTCAGCCAGCAGTACGGTGTTTCCCGAGATGTCGAAGAAAATGGAGTTGCCGGAGTTCACTATGCACCACAAACTTTTGTTCTCAACGAAAACCTTCAGATAGTTAATATATTGCCGATGGGCGAACCGCAGCAACACGCCCAGCAAGTATTAGATTTTCTCAAAAGTTTGCCCCCAATTGAGGAAGCCCGAGCCGCTACTCGCCACGCACCGGTGTTAGTAATTCCTAACGTTTTGGACAAACAATTTTGCCGTATTTTGATCGATATGTACAAAGCTGACGGTGGCAGTCCGTCGGGCTTTATGAGGCAAATAGACGGGAAAACAGTTGGCATTCACGACGACACTTTCAAGAAGCGCCGAGATTTCTTTATTAAAGATGAGGATTTCCAGCAACAATTGAGTGCGATTATTTTCCGCCGGGTGCGACCGGAAATAGAAAAAGCTTTCCAATTTACAATTACCAGGTTTGAACGGTATTTGATAGGTTGTTATGATGCCGAGACTGGCGGTTATTTTCAGCCACACCGCGACAACACTAGCAAAGCTACGCTGCACCGCCGGTTTGCGATGACGCTAAACTTGAATGTGGGAGAGTACAAGGGGGGATTTTTACGGTTTCCAGAGTACGCGCCGCACGGTTATAAAGGCGATTCTGGCACGGCGATTATTTTTTCGTGTTCTTTGCTGCACGAAGCGACTCCCGTGATTAGCGGCCAGCGTTTTGCCCTGCTGTCATTTTTCTACGGCAATGAGGATGCTGCGGTACGACAAGCTAATTTTAAGTATCTTGCTGCTGACTCAGATTCCCGAATAGGAGAACCTGCGTGAGGAAGGTCACTACTGCGGTGCAATTCCTAAAATAATTACCAAAAGATTGGGTCTAAAGCCCCGTCCTTCGCTTGACGGATTTAATTGTGAGTGTAAAGATTCTTGAAATAGTCGATTTATAGCCACAATTGCCCGTAAGCATGATAAAATAACTCCATGATTGCACTAGAGTTCAAGTTAAAAGGTAAGCCACAGCAATACCGGCTCGTAGACGAAATGATCCGCACAGCTCAGTTTGTCCGAAACAAAGCTCTCAGACATTGGATCGACAATCAAGGAGTTAAACTATCAGACCTCTACAAGCAATGCGCCATCATGGCGAAAGAGTTTGAATGGGCGGGTAAACTTAACTCAATGGCGCGTCAAGCTTCGGCTGAACGGGCCATTTTTGCTATTCAACGTTTCTTCTCTAATTGCAAAGCTAAAAAGCCAGGGAAAAAAGGATATCCACAATTCAAAAAGCACACCTGTTCCGTAGAATACAAGACTTCAGGATGGACGCTTTCGACCGACAAAAGATGCCTAACCTTTACGGACGGCTTTGCTGCTGGAACCTTTAGATTGCTTGGTAGTCGGGATTTGCATTTCTACGCACCCAGTGAAATTAAAAGAGTCAGAGTAATTCGTCGAGCCGACGGTTACTACGCTCAGTTCTGTGTCAACGTAGCGCGGGCAGAAGAAATAGTTCCTACAGGGAAAGCGATTGGCATAGATGTAGGATTGAATCATTTCTATACCGATAGTACCGGAGAAACAGTTCCCAATCCTCGGCATATTCGTAAAAGTGAAAAAGCTTTGAAGCGCTCGCAGAAAAGAGTTTCTAGAAAAAAGAAAGGCTCCAGCAATCGCAAGAAAGCGATAAATAAATTAGGAAGAAAACACCTGAAAGTCAGCAGGCAGCGTAAAGACTTTGCCATTAAGACGGCGTTGTGCGTGGTGAAATCTAGCGATTTCGTAGCCTACGAAAACCTTCAAGTAAAAAACATGGTGAAAAACCATAAACTTGCTAAATCAATTAGCGATGCAGCATGGTCACAGTTTGCTCAATGGTTGCAATATTTTGGCAAAGTGTACGGTAAAACAGTAGTTGCTGTTGCCCCTGTGTACACTTCTCAAGATTGTTCAAGTTGCGGAAATCGTGTTCAGAAATCGCTCTCAGTCAGAACTCATATTTGCCTGTGCGGTGCGGTGTTAGACCGCGACCACAATGCAGCTCTGAATATTCTAGCAAAGGGATTGAGGCAGGCAGGAAGTAATTTAAATACGGTGGGGCACACCGGAATTAACGCTTGGGGACAGACCGACCTCTACTCGTTGGTGGTGACATCAACGGGCAAGTTGACTGGCTGAACCAAGAATCCCCGCGCGTTCACGCCGGGGAGTGTCAAAGAAGGTAGTTAGCGGTTAGCCACAAAACCTAATTCCTAGCTACCGATCGCTAAATACTAATCGATCGCCATGAATTTCAAACTTCTAAGTTTAGCAGTATCGGGAATTTTAACGGTTGGGGTAACAGCCAGCGCTGCTGCGGTTGTGACGGCACCCCCTGGGCGGCAATCAACAGATTCAACGGAATTTAACTCGGTGCGTTCCCAGGGTGCGATCGCCCAAAATGTCGAAGAACAAACCAATATTCGAGTCTACGAAAAGGCCAGTCCGGCGGTTGTTACCGTCGATACAGATAAATCTAACGGCAGCGGCACAATTATCAGCCCCGACGGCATGGTGTTAACCAACGCCCACGTTGTTTCGGCAGGCGGTACCGTCAATATCATTTTGTCAGACGGCAGAAAACTGGTCGCCGATGTCGTCGGATTCGGCGAAGAAGGTCTAGACTTAGCCGTGGTTAAGATTCGCGGTCAAAATAATTTACCTACCATTCCTTTAGCCCGTCCCGGTTCGGTGAAAGTCGGGCAACAAGCATTTGCGATCGGCAATCCATTCGGTCAATTTCAAGGTACTTTTACAGTCGGAATCGTCAGCCGCATCGACCTTTCTCGGGGCTTAATTCAAACCGACGCCGCCATCAATCCCGGCAATTCAGGAGGCCCGCTGCTCAACAGTTCAGGAGAATTAATCGGCGTCAATACTTCTATTTTTACTCGCGGTCGGGGTGGAGGCAATATCGGTATCGGTTTTGCAATTTCCGCAGACAAATTACCGGCTTTCCTGACAGCGGTGCGAGAAGGGCGAGCTCCCCGCGTGGCTCAAGCCCGATCGCCCTTTGGTGGCAACAAATCACCTCAAAAAGTTGCGTTAAACGGGCCCGCCGTCAGCGGCCTCCTCACCGAGAAGTCTAGCGTTCTGCCCACCGACAACAGCTTTTTCGATCTCTACTCCTTTGAGGGAAAAGCGGGCCAGCAAATCACAATAGAAATGAAAAGTCAAGAAATTGACCCTTATTTAATTTTGCTCGGGCCCAACCAGCGCGAAATCGCGCAAGACGATGACGGGGCAGGCAGTAAAGACGCCAGAATTACAGTCAGGCTGCCAGCAGACGGGACTTACACGTTAGTGGCAAATTCCTACCAAGCTAGGCAGTCCGGGGCTTATACGTTAGAACTGAAATCGAGTGCTCCTACCGCGCCTTCGCGGGCGATTTTGCAAGAAGAAGGTGCTTTAGTCGCAGGCGGCCCAGTATTGCCGTCTGACAACAGTCTGTATCGCGAGTATACTTTTGAAGGTCGATCGGGTCAGTCTGTAGCGATTTCCCTCGAAAGCACAGATTTCGATCCCTATGTGGCTATCTTTGGTCCTAACAGCCGATTAGTGGCAGAAAATGACGATGCGAGCGATTCGACTAAAAATGCGTTTCTGACCGTTACTTTGCCCGCTACGGGTCGCTACCGCGTAATTGTAAATGCTTACGACGCTTCGGGCCGGGGTCGTTACACTCTAACAGTCCGTTGAAAATGGGGAAAAAGGTAATGGGTAATCGGGAATTGGTAATTGGTCGAATTATTCTGCTTCCTGCTTCCTTCCTGCATCCGTTCAATCCGTTAGATAATTCGTTGCCGAACTTCCTTCTTCCATCCGTTAAATTCGTTACAACATCCGTTGCCTAACTTTCTTCTTCGTTGCAAATCGAGGTAATTCATGCGTCAAGTTAGATTTTGGGCGATCGCGCCAATTGCTCTACTAGCTACTTTTTCTGGCAAGCCGAATCTCTCCCTGCCTGTTTCAAATTCAAGTGGAGTTGCTAACAGCAGTTCCACCCTTATTTCAGCAGAATTTCCTCAAAATTTAGCTGATGCGAGGCTTGCTGGCAAGGCTGTTTTAGCTCAAGCAACCCCCAATCCGTCGCCATCACCACAGAGTTCGCCAACTCAGAGTCCAACTGTAGAAACTTCGCCGAGTCCCGATCCGGGTTCATCTAAAGTCATTTTAGAGCAAAACGGAGAACTCACCCCTGCTAAGTCTTCTGTACTGCCCTCGGACAGCAGTTTGTACGATGAGTATACCTTTGAAGGCACTCAGGGTCAGAAAGTGGTTGTTACCGTAGAAAGTACCGAATTTGATACTTATCTCGCTATTTTCAACTCCCAGGGCGAGCTACTTGCAGAAAATGATGATACCACGCAGCAAAATTCCAATTCTGAGCTGACTGTTACTTTGTCTGCGAACGGTCGGTACCGCGTCATTGTCAATGCTTACGATCCGCCTCCAAAAGGTAGGGGCAAGTACAGTTTGACCGTCCGCGAAACAACTGGAAATTAGTTGGAACGAAACTTCGGAGTCAGGATACGGCAATGCCGTGTCCCTATAATACTAGGTCGATCGCACTACAAGTAACTGCGATCGACCGGATTGCTTCTACAACAAGTTGTTTGCGATACCCATGCACTCTATTCATGTGTTTGCGTGCAACTATAAAAGTTATAATCTTCTACCTCTAATTTGATAAACTGTATTTTAAATAAGTCTTAAAAATCAAATGGAAGCTGAAATATCGATAATTTTTCAGCTTTCATTTTTAATTAGTTTTGATTAATTTAAGGCAGGCCCAGCCAGGTAAAAAAATCCTGACGGGTGAAGAATTCTAGCAGCAAAAGTCCCACGAATCCCAGCATGGCAAATCGGCCGTTGATTTGTTCTGCGTAGGCATTCCACCCAAAGGCTGGTTCTGGTTGTTTTGGGGTATTTGGGGTTGTCGGTTTTGGGGATGGAGGAGTTTGAGGAGTCATTTAAAAGTTTTAAGTTTCGTGTTTTGAGTGATGATTTTTGGGAAGCTTTGCGATCGCACAACTTGTAATTTACCAGGAAAATGACAGCAGAGAGTTAATCTGCTGACTTTTCTAAACCTTGAACCGATTCGATCAGATTTCGCACAGTTTCGGTACCTTCTGAAGGCTCAAAAAACAGCGGGAACTTGCCGCGAGCGATCATTCTCAAACCCAACGGGCCCAGACTCAGCAAGCCTTTAACGTCGCGGAAGTAGTTTCCTACTACTTCGATGCCAAACTTGCGCTCGTCTATCCAGCCGCCTTCTTTGACGAGATCGATTAAGACTTTGCGGTGGCGGATCGATCGACTGGCTTGGTCGTCTTTGCGATCGAGAATCTCCTGTTTAATCTTACCAATTTGATCCATCGGCGCAACTTCCATCGGACAAACTGAGTTGCAGTAGTAACAGCGGGTGCATCCCCAGACACCTGCGGTGCCTTCGTTGTATTTTTCGAGCCGATTTTCGGTTTCGCTGTCGCGGGAGTCGGCGATCGTGCGGTAAGCTTTGGCGAGGGCGTGGGGGCCGACAAATTCCGGGTTGACTTCGCGGGCGTTGCACTCAGAATAGCACGCGCCGCAGAGGATGCAGTTGCCGGTTTGGTCTAGTTTCGATCGCTCTTGTGGAGTTTGCAGAAATTCGCGTTCTGGAATTGCTCGCGAGGCTGTGCTGACATAGGGTTCAATTGCTTCCAGGTTGTCCCAAAAACTCGTCATGTCCACAACCAAATCTTTAATGACCGGCATATTTCCCATTGGGGCGACGGTGATTTCGGGAATTGCCTCGGCAGGCTTTTCTGCTGAGCTGGAATCGGCTATTTTTTGCAGTCTTGCGAGTTCGCCGGCCACATTTTCTTTGCAAGCTAATGCCGAGCGACCGTTAATTCGCATCGAACAACTGCCGCAAATTGTATTGCGGCAATTTTTGCGAAAAGCTAAAGTGCCGTCGTGTTCCCACTTGATGCTGTTGAGGCAGTCGAGGATGGTATTGCTCTCTTCCACGTCTAGGGTGTAAGTGTGAACCCGGGGAGCCTCGTTTTGATTTTGGCGGACTACGTTAAAGCGGACTTTCATATTTTGAGTAAGGAATTTAATGTCTATTTTAAGCTAAATTTTCTGACTATTTAGAACAGGGTAAGCTCATCTAATTTGGTATAAGATGAACTTGACAAAGTTAACAAAATAAGCATAAGAGACTGTGTAGACA
>NZ_JAUBTB010000055.1:0-18037 GCF_036704965.1 Microcoleus sp. F10-B2
CGCCCGTCCAGAAAGCACGGGCGGGACGCCCAAACCACAAATATTTGTAAATTATTTAATTCGCGATCCTAGGGTAATAAGTAATATTTATTTAAATACAGCAGATTCCACCTTTATGAAGGACACCCGCCTATCGATCTATCCCGCCGTAGGGACAGGGCACGGCGCCGTGTCCCTACTTCATAAACCTGGAATACGCTGTATCATCGCTTTGACGATCGTCTATTACTTCTAATAAAGAGTTTTTATCTAAATCTGTTACAATAGTTGCCAAATTTCCTTGTCCCTTTCTTCTGCTAAATTCATCAAGGCTTAAGCGTTTAGGCATTCCCCAGTCTTTTTTACAGTCCTGGACGCACAGACTCTACTTGTAGGGCAATGCACACCGCACCTAGCACTACAGATAGTGTAAAAAATGATTCCTTGCGTCAGCCCTAAATAATTAGTTATACCAATTAAATTGGTATAATGATTAATAATTACTCCTCATAATCAATCAAAACTTGCACCCAGTTTGGCGGGCGCGGAATGGGATTTCCCAAACGATCTAACAGCAACAAAGCTACTAAATGCACTACAAATAAATAGACAATATTGTTAACCAAAATCATCCCGGCGGCGATCGCCCCAATAGTGTTCAAACTCGGCACACTCAGCCAACCCAGCTTCACAAACACCCATTCCACGATCTCTGTTACCTGGGCGGTTACGTAAACCCACAGATCTTGACCCACCAAAGCTGATAGCAGCCAAAACTTAAAAAAGAAGCCAAGAGTGCCAATTAGCGCGCCCAAGCTAACAGAAACAGACCAACTCGCTTTGCGCCGCCAAAGTCCTCCCAGCAAAACTCCCATAATTCCAAAAGGAATTACATATAAAATGCTGCGCGTCGGGCCCATAAGTACCGACAGCAGCAAACCCGAAACTAAAGCTGCCATCCAAGAAGCGCGGTTCCCCCAGCGCAGGTAAACCAGGGCGATGGGTATCGGGAAAAAAACCCGCAGCAAAGGTCCCAGCGGAAAGTAATAATTTACCAGCCAAATCAAGCTAGCGGTACTTGCCAAAAATGCCGTTTCTACGAGCCTCAAAGGCGCTTCCCCAGAGGCGCTGGTTCCCCGATCGGGATTTGGGCGATCGCCAGCCATTGCTGAAATATCAGCGGTTTGCTGCTCGTTATTTGTACTGGGTGAACTGCCCGAATTAGATGCAGCATCTGCTGACAAAAAATCACTCATCCGATTTTAGATTTTAGATTTTAGATTTTAGATTTTACCGAACTTGCGAGCTATACGGCTGATTCCCGATTTTCCCATTTTCCGATTTGAGATTTGAGATTTGACATTTTACGGGACTTGCGCCCGATACGCCTGATTCCCCGTTTCACAGTTTCGATGCCTCGCTGCCAAATTTAATCTTGCTCGCAGAAACCGGGTTTGGGAACGAACGCAAGTCTTATTTTAGATGGATTTTCTCAGCAAAAATTTTCAGCAGCATTATTTTTCGATTTTGACTTCCTGGATTACCAAAACCGAACAAGATGCGTGGTGAACGACATAATTGCTGACGCTGCCGAGGAAAGCTTCTGTGAACCCCGTGCGGCCGCGCCTCCCCAACACTATTAAATCTGCGCCCCAATTTTCGGCGGATTCACAGATACAATGCCCAGGATCGCCGTCCGTTTTGCAGTCAAATTCCACTTGCAATCCTTTGTTTGCTGCGGCGTCGCAGTAATTTTTCAGCAAACCCGAACCGTGTTTTACCTCCCTTTCCAGCCGCAAACGTTGAGCTTGATAAGCTTGATCCATTAACTCGACATTCATGCCCAAATCTACCGGAATTGGCACTGCCGTCTCCCCCATGGTGCTGACAGTAACGCAGTTAAATAGCATCACTTCGGCGCGATCGTTCACAGCTAATTCTAAAGCTTGAACGAAGACGCGGTGGCCCAGTTCAGAATCATCTAAGGCGACGAAAATTTTCTTAAAACTCACAGCTTTACCTCCTGCGGGAAATCATTAATATAGCAATCCTAAATCATTTGCATAATTATTGTATGGGCAATCCCACGCCCGGTTGCCCGATAGATAGGGGGTAGGCACTCTTAGCGCTACCCCTACAAATTTATCTGAATCATTTAGGATTGCTCTATCAGTTAGTTAACAGAGAGTGCTTTTGAATCTAATTCAACTTAGCAATCTCTGATACTTCTAGACTAACAGACGTTCCAAGGCGTGCAAGTCGGGAATGCACAAAACGTCACGTTCGCGCTGAATAGTTCCTTTTTTTTCCAGCTTGCTCAGCACTCGCGTTACTGTTTCGCGAGCCAGCCCGCTGAGGCTGCTCAATTCTCTGTGTGGCAGGTTGGGAATTTCTGTACCTCCTGTGGACATGATTTTCCCTTGCCCTTCTGCCAAAAATAATAGAATATCTGCTACTCGCGAGGTACTGTCCGACTCTCGCAAACGCAGGCGGCGGTTGACTTGCCGCAGGCGGCGCGCCATCAGTTGAGCTAGGCGAATGCCTGCGAGGGGCTCGGTATGAATGAGCTGCACAAAATCCTGAGATGGCATATTGCCGATCAGTGTCGGGGCTAGGGTGATCACATCTGTCGATCGCGGTGCTTCTTCGATCGCGGCCATTTCCCCGAACAGTTCTCCTTTCCCTAAAATATTCAGTGTTACTTCTTTTCCGTCTAGGTTGTAGGTGCGAATTTTCACCCAACCATCCAATATAAAATACACTGATGTTCCCCAGTCATTTTCGAGTAAAATCACTTGATTTGACGGATGACTGCGGGTAACGATGTGGACAGTTGCTCTCTCGATTACAGGATCGGGTAAGCCTGCAAAAAAAGGAGTAGACACTATCAATTGATTTATATTGGAATTCGGATCTCGGGTGTTAAAGCGGTCTTCCATGAGGCCATCATTTTAATTTATGCGCTTGATCGGCGCTGGGCAGTTAGAAATAGCTTGCAGCCGAGTCATTCGATTTGAGATTCAAGATTTGAGAAGCAACTATCTAAAATCGGCAATTTTACCTCTAAAGTTTTGCGGTCAAATGCCAAATATGGGAATTAATAGCCTCAAGCTCTGATTGCGAGCTAGAAACTAAAGAATATACCATAATTTTTTAGATACATACCACGGAGCAAATTTTATTAACAAAATTTTAGCAATGTGGCAAACTACTGAGCCGATCGAATTACCTTTGAAAGCACTTCGCGAAGACAAGCTTAACACTGCTGAGAGATTTGTTGTCACTCGGCCCAGCAGTCGATCGGCAAAATCCACCAGCACCAGCCCGCAAGCAAGACAGCGGCCCAATCCGACTGCAACTGCCTGAAATCTGTCAAATGTCAGCACGATCGGCAAAATTGACAGCTATTGCGAGCCTAAAGTCGGGCGCCCTTAGCGAGCGAAACTGACGCAGTTCCCAGCAAACTTTTCTGCTGCCCCGAGATTATTGTACCATTAATATCTAGCCGTGAATACCGATAAAACGCTATTATAAAAGGTTACTCAAACCGACTGTACGGGGACAATCCCGAATCTCGGCATCCCAAATCGCAAATTGTTTGATGTTTATTCCAAGTCGGTGAAAGATGAAGAGAGAGTGGCGCGCCGCCACGCTAGCCAATCTCGGGGTGACGGTGTGCGGCCGGTCGTTAGAGCGGGTTAATGCCAAAGTTCGTGCGATCGCACCTATCGCGAGCAGGAATCGACATCCGACCCAGGAAACAGGCAAGCAGACGCAGAATTAGATAGCACTTGCAGTTGATAGAAGCGGGCATTTGGTGCGAAAGTACCGGCTAACCTATCATAGGCAATAGAAGTGATCCGAAGACAAAAGGTTAATTAACAGTTGTCAGAAAATATTAGTGAATTATTGACAGACTCCCATTCAGATGATTCTATCTATTGGCATCGCTGCCGCCTGACTTCAGTCTTTTTTCGGTAAAGTTTCTCCCAAGCCGCATTCCCAGAGGTTCCGCCCTTGAATTCTCAGAAGTACAAAATTCAAGCACTGATTGCTGAGATTGACGAGGTACTCAGCAAGCCCGCACCCCGCTTGCCTTGGACGGGTTCGATCGATAGTGTCCACCAGCGCCAACTTTTAGAGCGAGTTCGCGCTTATCTGGTTTCCTCAGACTCAAAGCTAGCGGGCGCCAAGGGGCCCGCCCGCCCAAATGTCCGCCCAGAACCAGTTCCAGTACCCAAAGTGCCTCTGCCCCCCCCTCGCCCCTCAGCAGCAGAGCAAATCATGCTTGCCGTAACCGGAGAAATCAGCCACCTGCGTTCAAGCCTGACGGGGCCGCTGCAAGAAGACATAGAAGCTCTGCGCCAAGAGCAGCAAGCTCTAATTCAAGAAATCAAACAGCTAGAAGCAAAACGGCAGCAGCAACAATCCCTGGCTCAGCAACAAGCAAACCAACAGCAAATCATTTCTGAATTCTTGCAGGTACTTACTGCCCGCTTGGAAGAAACCTTGACTAGCGATTTCTCGCAAATTCTAAGTTCCCTAGAAAATCAGTTACTGCAAAGCAGCGCAGTACCTTACTCTTTGGGCAGCGCACAATTAGAAGCATCGGCTCTTGACGTAACACTTAACCCACAAACCTCAGAAGAACAACCGCTGCTGACGCCGGCGAGGAGGTTCGAGCAAATGCAACTGTTGCAATCTCGTGCTGACAGTCTGCTGATGAGTCTAGATTCTAGGATGGCTGTTGTGTTCGAGGCTTTGCAAGCAAATCTGCAAAGCTATCAAGCTTCCTTGAGACAAGAACTCGACAATATGTACGGTTTGAGCCAGCAGAGCGAGGCGAGGTTCGCGGCTTTCGTCAACCACTTGGCCGGACAGTTGGGGCGAGAAGCGTCTTCCTACGTACAGCAGCCGATCGATTTAGCAAATCTCGAAACCGCCATCCCAACCGCAGCGGATCGCTCTGATGCCGCTCCAGCCCTCTCAAATACTGCGATCGACCAGCCAGCCCCCGAGACTCAGACTGGAGACTCGGTGCAGTCCAATCGCACCGGCGAATTCGGAGAACAAGACATATTTCCCTACGCCGGTACAGAAATTTCTCCGCAATTTCGACAGTTGAGGCGCGATCGCGACCGCATTCAAACCCCAATTTTGCTCCCCGAGTTGGACAATAATTTGTCCGGTTATGCACCCGAAAAATCTCGATCAACAACTCCTTTTGCCGGCGATGAATCGGAAAATAGGTTAGCAGAAATAGACGAAGAGGTTGAGGATTTGTATGCAAGTTTGTTCGCGGGAGAAGCAGTCGCCGAAGTAGAATTAGAACTCGAAACTTTACTACCCCAAAATACAGAATTTGAAACCGCAAGTGAGGCTGTACAATATCAAGCGGCGTCGGATAAAGAAACTGCCGACGCCCTAAATATGACCGAAGATTTGTTTGTAAATCTGCTGGATGAAGGCGAATCGCTGGAAGATATTTTAGTAAATCCAGATTCAGACTTCGTAAGAGGTAATTCTGTAGAATCTCTAACTTTAGATAGTGCCGATTTATTTGAACCGCAAGCGCCATCAGTACCTCAAGTTTCACAACCGCCAGCCTCAACCGCCTCGCTGCAACTTGACGCCGACGATCGAGAAAATCTAGAAACGGCTCAAAACCGAGGCGACCAGTTCGACGCTGCGATGCCTGAACCGCCACCTTTGCCGTTGAGAACGCCTGCTGCAATTAGCCCGAACCGCCCCAGTGCCGCGCCCGGTTTGTCGAGTGCCGGTGAGGTTCAAAAAGGCGAGTCCGGCACTTCGTCGCAGCCGCTAGATGAGGGCTACATCCAAGCTTCGGCGGACGAAGATTTGCTGCCGGTCGAGGCATTAGAAGATGACCTCGATCGAGCTTTAAATTTGGACAACAATACTCTGCAACAGTTGGAGAGAGACCTCTACAATCTGGAGGGATTGGGAAATACTAGCTTCGGGCGATCGAATTTCTCCGCCGCTAACAGCTTGGATTTATCGGCGAGTTCCCCCGAGGAGGGCGGTGCAAAAAATCCCTTTGCCGAGGTCGCAGAGGAAGAACTCGGCACGCTGGAGGATTTGTTCTCCGATGTGTTGGAACTCTCATCTGAGGATGAATCCTTTGTTTTGGAAAACGAACTCGAGGATGATTTGTTGGCGGAGGAAGACGAATCGAATTTGACGCTAGACGAGATTTTGGCTAGTTTGACCGAGACCGATCGACCTTTGACTGATTCTCCCCCTCCAGAAACTGCCGAAACTAACGAACTGCGATCGAGTCCTCCAGAAAGTAAAAAAAAAAACCTAATTTCGACCGAGAGTAAAGCAGGAGTTGTTGAGGGGAAAACCGATTTTCGCGAGTTGGCCGGGACACAGCAGCAAGACTCGGCTGGGCATTCTGCAGCAGGTGCGATCGCCCCATCCCGAGAACGCCGGAATTCTAGCTGGTATTTGGGCATTGATTTCGCCTCCAGCGGGCTGTCTGCGGCTTTGGTCGATCGCGAAGAAGGGCAGTTGTACCCGATTTACTGGGAAGCAACGCAGGCTGAGGGTTCCGAGAAAGGCCCCAGCTTTCGGATTCCCTCGGCTGCGGTGCTTGCGGAAACAGCCTCAGGGAACCCAGGGTCAGAGGTGACAGTCAAGTCGGTGGGATTCTCACCCCTGGCTTTGCCTGCGGGAGAATTTTTACTGCAAAATTTAAAATTGCCTTTAAAGGTGGGCATTCCTTATCAGCGGGAAGCTGCTGGAATGTACGAACCCGTGTTGCAGTGGTCGCCCTTGCAGGCGGTTTCGATCGCCTTGCCGCTGCAAGGTGTGCGGGCGCTGCTGGCTACTTTGAATCCGAGGAAGCAGGGGCAAAAATTTGGCGGATCGGGGGAAGTTTTGGATTCTGCACCGAGGACGAATTTTGCAGGATTGCCAGTTTCTAATTTAATCTGTAGGGCTTCGGGACTGACGCCAGAAACTCTCGATGCGGCGCTTTTAGACTTGCGGGGTGTAATTTTGGGGACTCCGGCCGGTTGGTCGGATGCTTATCGGTTTAATCTGCGGGAGGCTGTTTTGGGCGCGTCTCTGGTGGCTTCGGCTTCGCAAATTTTTGTGGTGGAAGATGCGATCGCCACTTTGCTTGCTGCTGTAACTCCTGTGACAAATGGTATGGAAGTCGAGTCGTCAGCCGACGATTCTGCTAAGGAGGGTGAAGAAGCTGCACCGCTGAGTGTGAATGCTTCGTCTTTTAGCGGGGGAACTTTGATTTTGAATGCGGGGGCGGCGACGGTGGAATTAGCTTTAGTTGAGTTGCCGTCCAATCTTCAAGATTTAACTCGTGCTGATTTTACTTGCCACAGTTTTGCTTTTGCTGGCGATGCTTTCGATCAGGATATTATCTGTCAGTTGTTGGCTAAAAATGAAACTTGGGGAATGTCGATCGATTTGCCGCGTCCGGGGCATCCAGATTTGCCGAACCGCTATCAATTGCAGCAGCGGTTGCAAGGTTCTGCTTTTGGCCTGCAATTGTTAGAGGCGGCAAGGCAAATAAAAGTTATTTTGCAACATCAAAAAAGTTTTGCTTTGGATATTGGCCAGCAGCATTGGGATGTGAAGCGCAAAGATTTGGAAAGTCGGGTTTTAGTGCCTTTTGTGCAGCAGTTGAACCGCGAATTGAATGCTTTGCTCAGCCGCGCCGGAATGTCGCCGGCGGGGATTAATCAGGCGATTTGTGCAGGGGGTATGGGTGCTTGGCCTGCGATCGCCCGCTGGTTGCGGCAGAAGTTGCCGAATGCGATCGTGGTTCAAGACCAGGAATTGGAGGTCGATCGAGATATTTTGGAAACTGACAATTCTGTATTAAATTCTGTATCTCAAAGTACAAATTTTTCAGAAAAAATTGGTCGAGTTGCCTGCGGGCTGGCTAGTTTGGCTCTTTATCCTCAAATTTTGGATGTGTCGCAGCAGCAGCAGTACAGCGACTTTTTTCTGCTGTGGGAATTAATGCAGGTTTTGGGTGAGGAAACTCTGAGCTTTCAGGAAATTTTGCAGTTGTTGGAACGCCTTGGCGTGAATACCCGCACGTGCGAGTCCCGGATTCTGCGGATTTTGGAAGGAAATTTGCCGGCGGGACTTGTGCCTGCTGAGGAAGATTTCATGCTGCTGGCCGAGGAGTCGAGACAAAATCCCGATTGGGAAGCAATTTTGGCTGAGCCGCTTTTCTTTGAAGATGTCTCGCGGGGTTATCGGTTGAATATCGAGCACGCCTCTGTTGTTCGCGAATATTTAGGCAAACTCGCTTCTAGCAGCCAGCAAAAATTGTTAGAACCGCTAACAATTGCTTGGGATGTTCGCACGGATACTTATCGCTAAACGGCAAAAAACCCGGTTTCTCAGTGGAATCCTCCCTGTCTTCCCCGAACATTCCTAGTAGAAACTGGGTTTTTTGCGGCCAGGACTAACTTTTTTATGTAAATGTACTTAAGTTTACATAAATTTCATAGGTTCTTACATAAAATATACAGAAACTTTATAAAAGTGTTGTTGCTTTTTAAAGATTGTGCAAAGCTGAGTATTTCACGTTCAGCAGATTTGGGGTGGCTAATAAGATGGACGTGAGATCTCCTGAAAGTTGAAGCAAATCAAATGAAATTTCGGATGGGTGCCTCTAAATTATCAGTATTATCAGAAATCCTGTCCCTATTTGTGCAAAAATCTACTTACAAAGTTTGTGTATCCAAACCGCAGGTTCACCGATCGGTAACAAGCAAGGTAAAGCGGTCGATCGATATTTTGGGTGCGCTGCTGGGACTGGCAATTGCTGCTGCGGTGGCGGTGCCGCTGGCAGTGGCGATGCTGTTGGACAATCCGGGCCCGCTGCTGTACAGTCAAGTCCGCTGCGGCTTCAAAGGGCGACATTTCAGAATGTGGAAATTTCGATCGATGGTTGTCGGTGCAGAAAAGCTCAAACATTTAGTTCCCAACCAAGCCAAGGGTCACATTTTTAAGAATGAAAATGACCCGCGAATTACCCGCGTCGGTCGCTTTTTGCGGAGCACGAGTTTGGATGAGTTGCCTCAATTCTGGAACGTGTTAGTCGGCGAAATGAGTTTGGTGGGAACTCGGCCGCCCACTCCAGATGAAGTTGCTGCCTATAACAATTTTCACTGGCAGCGTTTGAATGTCAAGCCCGGTATGACTGGGGAGTGGCAAGCCAACGGGCGTTCGGGAGTTAAAGATTTTGACGATATTGTGCGGATGGATCTCGACTATCAGCGCAAGTGGTCTGTTTTCTACGACATCAGTCTGATTTGCAAAACAATTTGGGTGGTGTTGACTAAAGACGGTGCTTGTTAAATAGGTAAGTTGTTTTGGGTTGTTTTATTTATTATTTTAGGAAAAAACAGGGAATGAAATATTTGGAAACCCGATTAAATATATGTTAATAGAATTAGCGATTGGTGACGCTTACGGTGCCGGTTTTGAATTTGTTGACCTGCAGACGATCGAGTTGTACAACAATCTCAACGGCTACATCAAGCATCCCCGTCACGACATCGGGCCTGGATGTTACACCGACGATACGCAGATGAGTTTAGCCGTCGCAGAAGCGATCGTCAGCCGAGAACCTTGGACGCCGGAACTTTTAGCCAGCAAATTTGTTGCAGCTTTTCACCGCGATCGGCGATTTGGTTATGCTGGCAAATTTTACAATTTTTTACTACAAGTTCAAGACGGCAAAGAATTCTTAGAAAAAATACGATCCGCTAGCGATAAAAGCGGATCGGCGATGCGATCAGGCCCTATTGGCGTTTTTCCTACTGTTGAAAAAGTCATCGAAAATGCTACCGTTCAAGCTGCCATTACTCACAACACTCCTGATGGTATTAAAGCAGCTATAGCGGCCGCTTTGATGTCCCATTACTTTATTTATCAGTTAGGTTTAAAGAATAATTTGGGAAATTTTCTAGAAAGGCACGTCGCTGGTGAGTGGTCGATACCTTGGCAAGGAGAAGTCAGCACTAAAGGTTTGGTCTGTGTTAGAGCCGCTATTACTGCTGTCATGCGAAATGATAGTATGAGCAAACTGCTCCAAGATTGCATTGCCTTTTCGGGAGATGTCGATACAGTAGCAACTATTGCTTTAGCTGCCGGTTCCTGTAGCAGTGAAATTGCCCAAGACCTGCCAGAAAATCTGGTACAAGGATTAGAAAATCAATCTTACGGTCGAGATTATATCATAGAACTGGATAAAAAGTTGATGAACAGCATTGTTTAGTAAAGTGACTGCAAAAAATGTTAAATTAAGGGCAATCTTCGCAGAGTTGCCCTTAATTTTTGATTCACAGCAACCGCGCCCGACAGTCAGGACGTTCTTAATCACTGAAACGATTGTCCCCAAGTCCATTTTTACAGCGATCTTCTTCCTTCTTCTATATGAATTTGCCTAATTGGATTACTTTTTCTCGCTTGCTGGGAGTGCCTTTTCTGCTCTACGGTTTGTACGACCCAAGCGCTCAAAGCCGCTGGATTTGCACCGCGATTTTTGTGGTAGCTGCGGCTACTGATTGGCTGGACGGCTATTTGGCTAGGAAGCTGAATCAAATTACCGATTTGGGTAAGTTTCTCGATCCTTTGGTGGATAAATTGTTGGTTCTCGCGCCGCTTTTAGTGTTGATTGAGTTGGGTAGAGTCCCGGCTTGGGGGGTGTTTTTGATTTTGGGCAGGGAGTTGACAATTGCGGGGTGGCGTGTTAATAAAACTAAGATTTCTGGAGCTAATATTTGGGGCAAATTGAAGACGGTGAGTCAGATTGTGGCGATCGCACTTTTAATTGCTCCTCTGTCTGAAGCGTGGAATTTTCCCGCATTAATTGCTTTTTGGATTTCTGTGACTTTAACTTTGATTTCTGGCGCTATTTATCTGTGGCCGGAAAAGACTGCTGAGGACAAGTAAATCGGTTTTATTTAAACCGCAGATGAACGCGGATTAACGCAGATAAAAACTTCGATATATTTGTAAGGACACGGCATTGCCGTGTCCTAGCAGTAGCTTAATAATGAGTCCCTGATTTCCGGTAGTGCACCGCTGTCACGCCGTCATTTTTGAGCAAATGACCGTTGTCAATCGCCGCATAAACTACCCAGTGATCGCCGCATTCCATCCGACTTATCACTTTGCATTCTAGATAAGCTAGAGCATCAGTCAAAACGAGACAGCCGTTGCTAGCTTCCATTGTTTCGACTCCGGCAAATCTGTCTTCTCCCGGAGCAAAGTTTTTCATGAAATACTTGCGCAACTGTCGCCCTTCTGCTAAAATATTCAGCACAAATTTATCTCCGGCGTACATCAAAGATTCGATCGATCGATCTTTCGCCACCGCAATCGTCACGCCGGGCGGATTAAAAGTTGCTTGCGACACCCAGGAAGCCAGCATCGCACTGGTGACATCCTCCCGCTTCGCCGAGACTACGCACAGCGAACCAACGAGTCTCCCTACTGCTTGTTCAGTGCGATCGCTCCCTGCTGCTAACTGCGGTTTCGGTGCCCGCAATCTTTGCGCTTTAATCAAAGCTTGAGCAAAATCCGTTCCCGTTTCCGTACACTCGTGAATCGTCGCAGCAGTCGGCTTAAATTTAGCTCGAATCGGTTCAAATCCGATGCGATAGCCGGCATCTTTCAGCTTGTTTTCCACTAAGTCGATCGCCTCTCCGCTCCAGCCAAAAGAACCGAAAACCCCCGCTAGTTTGCTCTTGGTTGCAGTAGATAAAACAATTCCCAAAGCAGTTTGAATTTGGGTGGGTGCGTGTCCTGCTAGCGTGGGAGTTCCGATGATAAATCCCGCGCATTTTTCGATCGCCTCTTGAATTTCTCCCGGTTCGGCAAATTCGCAGTTGATACTTTCCACCGCAACCCCCGCCCTCGTAATTCCTTTGGCGATCGCCTGCGCTAAAGTAGCCGTATTTCCGTAAGCCGAAGCATAAATCAAAGCAACTGTCAAGTCTTTGGAATTTTGTTGCTCGCTCCATTCCCGATACAAATTGCTCAGTTCGTGTAGGCCGTAACGGACGATCGGGCCGTGACCGGGAGCATAAAATGCTGCGGGTAAATCCGCTAATTTATCCATTGCTGTCAGCACTTGTTTCGCCTGCGATGCGTGCAGGGAATCGTAATAATAGCGCCTGTCTTCGCTGTAAACGCTCCACCCTTCATCAAATACTTGGTCGCCGCAAACGTGGGATCCAAATAGTTTGTCTGTGAACACGATTCGAGTTTGCGGATCGTAGGTGCAAAGTTGATCTGGCCAGCGAGGAGTCGGAGTCGCAATGAATTTTAAGGCGTGACCTTTTCCTAAATTGAGAGTTTCTTCTCCCCGAACGATCGTAATGTTTAACTCTTGTTCTGGAAAAGCGGCTCGCAAACCAATTGCGGCGGGATTTGTACAAACAAAAGCTACTTCCGGAGCTAATTCTAACAGAGCTTTAATTGTGACTGACCTGTTAGTATTGAAATGCCCCAAAATCACGTAATCCAGCTTTGTCAAGTCCACCCGTTCCTGCAAAGATTCGAGATAATTTTGAGTAAAAGATTCCCCCGGCGGATCGAACAAAGCAGTTTGGTCAGCTTGAATAATATAGCTATTTGCTGTCGTACCCCTTTGCAGGGAATATTCTACTTCAAATTTGAGTCGGTCCCAAGTGCGCGATCTAACAATAAAAGTATCTGCGGCAATTTGGATAAACTGCACGTCGCGGGGTTTGGCATCAGATGCGAGTTGAGGAGTCAAAGTGTTAGTCATTAATTGCACCTATGAGAAACTGAACTACAGAACTTCTTTTGATTTCGTGCCAAAATTTAGTATCTACAATGTCAAACCTTGCACCTCTACCCTGTAAATTCGTATCCAAGTCACTCAGAAATTCCCGGGTTTTCAAATCGTCCCCAATTTGGATAAAGCTGACTCCAATTTCTTCATCTTTATCTATTTTATTTGCCGCAGTTACAAGAATTTCGGCGATCCCAGCGGTATTCTCTGGTTTTTGATCTAGGACTGCAACAATTATTGCTCCGTTCTTCCCTGCGGCATTTGTCTTGCTGGCAAAATAATCGCTAAAAGTTTCTTTCAGAGCTTCTTCCAAATGAATTGTAGTCGGAATTTCTGAATCCGGTTCCGTATTTTGTCGCTGCAAAATTTCTGCTAACCGAGCAACATTTGAATTTTTATACTTCCACATAGGAGTAGAAGCTTCGTAAACGGTGATGCCGTCGCTGTCAAATTGCTGACATTTTTTTGCTAAGTCGATCAGAGATGCCTGTGCTTCTACCCAATCCTCGTACCAAGGATGTTGGGGGTCTCTGCTGGCATCGCTTCTGGCAATAATAATTGTGTAATCTCGGTCTTCTAAAAGATTGGCAGGCATTGGCAATTCCCCTAGTTAAAATGGAGTCAAAATGACAACGGTTTGCCCGGTAAGTTGGGCAGCGCGCACCCTACGTTTAGAACCTGGTAAGGTGCGCAGTGCGCACCATAATTTGAGAGTTGTTGCGTCGTAGCCGAACTTCTTTCCTAATAGTGATTTCCGACTTTGCGGTGGTGAACGGCCGGCAGTGCATCGGGATTGGATACGCGGCCGCTATCGACGATCGCATATACGATATGATGGTCCGAAAGTTCCATCCGGCTGACTACTTCGCACTCCATGTAAGCCAAAGCATCTGTCAAAATCGGAGAACCGTTGGTAGCAGGTTGAGTTTTAACTCCGGCAAATCGATCGGCACCTGGAGGAAAACGCTTTAAAAAGTGCCTCATCAAGGTTTGATAATTGCCTTCTTCGAGCACGTTGAGAACAAATTTATCTCCCGCGTGCATCATCGATTCAATCGCCCGATCCTTCGCAACTGCTATTGTTAAACCCAGCGGTTTAAAGCTAGCTTGAGTTACCCAAGAAGCTAGCATCGCACCGCTAACATCACCTTTTTGAGCGGTGATGATGTACAGTCCGCCGCTGATTCGTCCCAAAGCTTTATCGAGGTCGCTGTCGAGGGATTTCATCTGTTTGACAGCCTTGTCCCGCGTCAGCCACTGTCCCAAGTCGGTGCCGGCTTCGTCGCAAAGTTGATAACTCGCTTCTGTCGGTGATTCTTTAATTAAAATGTTGGGAAATGCTTCTTTTAAACCCAACTCTTTGAACTTGTTTCGCAGCGGGTAAATAGATACGTCATCGCCGCCGCCAGATTCGCATAAACCGAAAGATTGTTTGTTGTTAGCTGCAACTAAAATTGTGTTGATTGCGGCTTCGGCATTCACCGCAGCAGTACCGCCACTCGGTGGCGAACAAATTACGATACCGGCAGCATTACCGACAAGTTCCGCAACTTCTTGTAAGTCGGCGATTCTCAAATCCATCATTTCCACAGCGACACCGGTTTTGGTGATACCGTGGGCGATCGCTTGGCTGAGTCGATCGCTAAATCCGTAGTCGGAGGTGTAAAATACCGCTACAGTGGTTTCTGCCTTAGCTTGCGCTTGACTCCACTTTTTGTAGCGTCCGGTAAGTTCAACTACGTTGTGACGCAGCAATGGGCCGTGACCGGTCGCAACTGTGCCGATTTCTCCCAATTCTGCCATCCGCTTCATCGCAGCGAGTACCGATCGAGCATTGGGAGCCATCAAACACTCATAATAAAAGTGGTAATCTTCCTCAACTGCTGCTAAATCGTCATCGAAGGTGCTGTCGGAACAGTAGTGCATCCCGAAAGCATCGCAGGTAAACAGCACTTGAGTTTTGCTGTCGTAGCTGAAAATAGTATCCGGCCAGTGCAAGTTCGGGGCCGATACAAATTCGATAATGTGGCCGTTTCCTAAATCTAGTTTGTCCCCATTTTTGACTATCAATCGTTCAAATGGTTGGTGTACAAGATTTTCTAAAAATTGAATTGCTACTTTCGCCCCCACGACAATCGCTTGGGGTGCCAGCGCCAACACATCTTTGACTAAACCGCTGTGGTCTGGTTCGGTGTGGCTGATAATTAGATAGTCAATCTCTTTGGGGTCAATTTCGCCCGTCAGAGTTTCCATGTACTGCTGGCGAAACTTCTCGTGCGAGGTATCGACGAGGGCTGTTTTTTCACCGCGAATGATGAATGAGTTGTAAGTTGTACCGTTTTTGAGTCCGAATTCGATGTCAAAGCGGTCTCTATCCCAGTCCAGGCATCGAATTGCCGTTGTGTCAGGGGCAATTTCGACTTTTTCCACCGTCAATCTGCGTTGGACTCGTTCAGTCAGCGCTACCATCAGTGCCTCCTTGTCTTTTACCCATTACCTTATTGTCTTCATTCTGACACGTTTCTTTTGTAAATCTTTATAAAATTTCTTATGAGGCTGTTAAGTATCCCAAAAGTTATGGCATCAGGCAGTTCGGCAACGCGCACTGAATCGGGATATAACGGATTTGAGGAAGAAGGAAAATTCAATAAAATCAATTTTGGGTCTATAAATAGTTGACAAAAAACAGAGTTCTGTGGTAATAAAACAGAGTTCGATCGGTTGGACGATCGCCCCTTTAGAAGACTATCAGTCAAATGCGATGCTCGATCGCGCGGCGATTTGGATTAGGGACAATAACTCGGCATTTAAGTCAACCGAATCAAACGTAAAACGCGATCGCGCTCTCTAATCCCCGATTTCTTTAATCAGTCGGGGAGCTGGGGATAATAATAGAATAATAGAATAAAAAAATTCTCAATCCACAACCAACAATCGACTCATTGATGTAAAGCTATGTCTGAAAGTTCCTTTGAGAAAACTGATTTGGGGTGGCAATTAGGCCAGTCGCAACAGCGGTTGCAGGAGTGGTGGGAACTAAAAACTGCCCAAAATATACCGAATGTGAAATTGCCATCTTGGTTTGATTCCCCCATCTTGTGGGCGATCGCTAAAGCAGCCTTTTGGTTAATCTTAGCATTGCTCGCAGTCTGGGCGAGTTGGCAGATTTGGCAACTGTCGCGTTTTTATATTCATAATTTTAAAAAGAGGAATCAAACAACTGATGGCAGTGCGAAACAAACAATTAAAGATTTGTCCGTAGCAGAGTGGTTGTTGCGATCGCAAAAGTTGCAGCAGCAAGGGAAATACCGCCAAGCTTGCCGCTGTCTTTACCTGGCGGCGTTGCAGCGGTTAAATGATGCAGGAACCGCGGTTCACCAACCCAGCCGCACTGATGGCGAATATTTGCAATTAATCGAGCAATTACCCCAGCCAGCGCCTTACGAAACTTTGATAAAAATACATCAGCAACTATATTTTGGGAATAGGGAAGCTTCCGCCTCAACCTTTGAAGAGTGTCAGCAAGCTTATCAACAAATTAAGGATTAAGGATCGCGAATTAAATAATTTACACTCTTGAAAGTGGGGAGTAGGGGTTGGGCTCTTATAGCCCGCCCTTTCTGGACGGGCGGGACGCCCATCCCACAAGAACCATCAAAAATGTAAGTTATTTAATTCTCATTCCTAAGTAGGTAAACGCAAAAAAACAATAATATCCAATCGATAATTCTAGGGGCAGGTTTTACCAACAATAATTGCCAAAAACCGACAACCTCAAAAACCCCCACCCAATGGCAAATCGCAATCTAATTATTTCCATATACAAGGGTTAAAGGTCGTACTCGAATAACGCGCGCAGCATCTAAGAGTACGACCTTGAAATGGTTCTATCAGACCGAAGTAGCAAATGGGTTGAAAGCCACGAAACTAGCACCAGCAATGGGATTCTGGTCGAGACCGCCCACAATCCGCCCTGTGGGTGAATCCCATTAGTTGTCGGTGCCAGCGACTGTCACACAGCGAAGATTTTACCCGCGTACCTCGCTTTCTTGAAAAAAGCTGTAGTGAGGAATCAGACTGATAAAAAGCATTTAACTACTTGCGGGACATATTAGTAGAGCAAGGATTCCTCGCCCTACTAACAGCCTTAGATGAGAGTGATACTTGTTGCCGCTGTACTGCCGAAACTGTAGCCCGCAGTGGGGTTAGCAAGACCTAAGCGCACAGTCCCATTATTTGTAGTAAATGGGTTGTCTTGAATAGTAAAGGTTTGGCTGAGTTGGCCGTTGGCGAAGGACAACGTGCCGCCAGTGGGGCCGCCCGGGTTAAGCAGGTAGTCGGTACCATATACAGGTGCAGGGCCGGCGCCTGGAGTACCCGCCAGAAGAATATAATCAATCGATGCTGCACCTAAGCTGCTTGAGCGGGTAACTGTAACCGTTGTGCCGCCCCCCTGACCGCCGATCGAGCCGTAATTAGACGCACTATACTGGAAGACATTGCCAGATGCACTGCTGCTACCGTCAATAATGTCTAGTCTTGCTGTTGACGGAGTGCCGACGGGGCCGTTATTGAGATATAGGTTAACACTCTCAGTCATTTCAGGCACAGTATCAGCATTGACAAAGATGTTGAACGTCGTGGAAGTTACCCCAGGGCCAAAGGTGAGTACACCAGCAGTAGACGCATAATCAGCCGCAGTTCCTCCAGTTGATAGGGCGCTGCCGTCAAGAGTACTGTAGCTAATGGTTCCGGCAGCCGTAGTGGGACCGATGCGATTGACTGTCACCGTAGCAAAGCCAGATGATTCCGGAGTGGTGAAAGTAGCCGCACTAAAAACAAACTGGGTTGCTGTTGATGTTGCTGGAGTTGGAGCCGGCGTCGGAGTTGTCCCCGGAGTTGTCGCCACATCATTAATCGTCAAAATTGACGGACTACTGACATTGCCACCGAAGAGCACCAAATTCACCGTTTCCGCCGATTCCGAAATCGCATCAGTCAAAGTCGGCACGGTGAAACTAGCGGTAGTTTGCCCCGCAGCAAAATTCAACACCCCCGTCACCGGAGTGTAATCTGCAGCAGTGCCTGCTGAACTTGCCGAACCGTCAAGAGTCTGGTAGTTAATCGATGCAGCCGCCGTGCCACCGGTGCGAGTCACGTTAATCGTCGCCACGCCGCCTTCAGCCACCGTGTAATTTGGTTGGGCGAACTGGAAGATACTTGGAG